>NZ_JAEQCE010000071.1:0-34495 GCF_020738665.1 Microcoleus sp. PH2017_08_TRC_O_A | reverse complement strand
ATCGAGAAGCTGGAGAAACAAATATGGCACAGGCACAACGGCTCGCTGGCTATGGTCTAGACGTTTTGAAGAAGCTGTTTAGAATGAAATAGCCCTGCTGGCGATTCAGTTGCCACAAAAAGTCAGGTGATTTTAGATGCAAAAGTTGGAAATAACTTATTTTATCTGGTTTGGAGCTTGACGACTGTTACATTATTTTTTAAACTGGTATCAGTTATCACATTAACAGCATATTGATGACTATATCGTAATTTTCCATCAAATCAATCAGATTAATGCCAATGTGATCGATCTAATTAGGAATGCTAAAACACCCAAATATGACGAGATTGTGAGTTATTTTTGGCGACAAGTAGCAGGTATTTAATGTTAGCTACATTAACTACACTTCGGCAGAGATTTTCAGGTTTCTCCGGCGCAGTTCACTACTAATATCTTTAATTTCATAGCGTCATTTTTGATCGGGTCGTCTCGTTTTCACATATCTTCAATCAACAAGCACCAAGTATAACAACTGAAAATGCAAAATCTCAATCAAAAAGACGATCGCCCAAACCGACAAATTCTCACAGGCTTAATCCTCGGATGGGGATTGCAAGGACTATTTAGCCTTCCAGCATTAGCACAACCAAGTTTACCCGAATCTCCCGCTGCGATTGAAAACCAGGCTCAACGCACCCCAACTGCAATTTCCGTAATTGCAGTTGAGGCACCGGAGACAATCTTACCGGAAAATCAGCAATTTGTCGATCGGTCTATCCCACCATCCACACCCAGCTTACCCCAGTCTTCCCCTACTCCTGCAACTCTTGCTGAACCAGCCCCTACCGAAATTGCAGTTGACTCACTCCAGAAAATATTAGTCGAAAATCCTCAATCAGCCAATCAAAATCTCCCAGCCGATGCCAGTTTACTTGAATCTCCAACAACTATTGAAAACCAGAGTGAACCAATCTCAGAGGAAAGCACAGAACAAGTTACATCTGTCTCTCAACTCAGCGATGTAAAACCCACTGATTGGGCATTTCAAGCACTGCAATCCTTAGTAGAGAGATACGGTTGTATAGCTGGATATCCCGACAGTACCTTTCGTGGCAACCGCGCTTTAACCCGCTATGAATTTGCAGCCGGAGTCAATGCTTGTTTAGATAAAATTAGAGAATTAATTGACACAGGCAATGAAAACAGAGTCAAGCAAGAAGACTTGGTAAAAATTCAAAAACTGCAAGAAGAATTTGCAGCCGATATCGCCGTACTGCGAGGGCGCACCGACTTATTAGAAGCGCGAATAACAGAAGTAGAAGCCAATCAATTTTCGCCGACAGTCAAGCTATCAGGATTGACAATTGTGGGAATACAAGGTCGCAGTCCCAACCGTGCCGATCGCGCTCCTAGAGATGGCAAAAGAGATACGAAAGACCCCGGCACAAATATCAACACTATCGCTTTAAGTCAGTTATATTTAACGGCTCAATTCACTCCCCGCAGTAACTTATTCATCGGTCTTTTAAATCAGAGAGGAAAGACATCACCGCAATTAACCGAAGACGTAAACCTTGCTTACGATTTTGGCGAAAATTCTGCCCTTACCCTCAGCGATCTTAACTATCGCTTTCTGGTAGGCGATAAATTAGCAGTAATTGGAGGGACAGCAGGAGTTAACATGATTAGCGGTTTCCGAGGACCGAATCGAGCTGAAAGCGCCGCTTCTGGCCCGATTTCAACCTTCGCTCAAAGAAACCCTATTTTGAACATCGGTCTCGGTCAAGGCGGCGCGGGAATTGACTGGCAATTTGCCAAAAGAGCGAGTTTGCAAGCTGTTTATTCTACTACGGTTCCCGGCTTTTTTGTCAGTTCTAACGGGCCTAGCGGACACAATGCACTGGGATTGCAATTAACTCTCACTCCCGCCGATCCACTAGATATTACTGTTTATTATGTCAACGACTATTCGCCTAACGGCAATTTGCTTGGTCTGGCGGGAGACAGTCAATTAACTGCTGTTAATCCCAGTACCAGCAAATCAGCATCCCTCCAAACGAATGCTGTGGGAGCAACTGTAAATTGGCGGGTTTCTTCGCGTATTTCCTTGGGAGGTTGGGCTGGTTATACTAATTCTCGGATTCCGGGTAAATCTGGGAGTGTGGCAACTACAAATTATATGGTGTTTGTGAATTTTCCAGATTTATTTGGCACTGGAAATTTGGGGGGGATTTATATCGGGCAACCTCCTAAAATTGTTAGCAGTAATTTACCGACAGGCAACAATATTCCCGATTTTTTAGATACGGGTTTAGGGCGCAAAGGCGGCCAACCGGGAACGACTACTCATGTAGAGATGTTCTACCGCTGGCAGGTGAGCGATAATATCAGCGTTACTCCAGGAGTAATGGTGATTTTTCGACCAGATCACACTCGCAATAGCGATCCGATTACGGTGGGTGTCTTGAGAACTTCGTTCTCTTTTTGATTTTGTTTGTAGTGGGGACTTCAGTCCTCATAAAAGTCAGACGACTAAAGTCCTCACTATAAACTTATAACGGTTATTTTAAAATAATTAATATTAGTTATCAGTCAGCTCGCGCCAGGACTTAAACTTTTTTGCGGGAATCCCGAATTATTGCAACAAATACAAGTTTTGAACCTCAATCAGTTTTCGCTTTCTGACGCGGATTAAAACGCCGAGGAAGATGTCTTAATCTTTTTTCTAAGTACAAACACATGAGCTTTACTAAAACTTCACATTTTTGGGACTAATATCGTCATTCAATCTTTATTTTGTAGATAAAAATACTGAATTACTTGTAAAAAAAAGATCCGCACAAACACTCTAGGAATTATTTTTAAATTCAATTAATATCTTAACATATCTTCGATAGTTCCTGAAGTTAGGATTTAGAAAAACATGATTAAATCAAATGGCTATTTTTTGGCTCTGGGCTTGGTAGCAATTTCGGCTCTGACAGCCTGTCCTTGTCAAGCACAAACGGCTGTTGAATCAAATATAAATTTAACGGGAGATAAGAATATAACAACCACTAACCAGCAGAATGGTGCTAACACTTCTACTGGCGATCGCTCAAAAACTATTAGCACTTCTAAATCTTTTGTGGTTTCAGAGACTAATACCGTAACCGTTCAACCTAGTGCGACGGCGGCGGCTCCGGAAAATCGAACTGTACGCAGCAATCCCTTGGGATGTCGATTTTTTAATACTCCTTCAATGCAGCAATAAATACCGCAGATATCGGAAAAAGAGAAGATCGTGGCCGAAGAGAGGGCGATGCTTTCTGAGGATTGCTCTCTATTTGCTTAATTAACTTCATTTTTAATTCAACTTTCTGGGGGAAAGTCAGAAAACTGTTTGATATTCTTCAAAATTATTTGAGGCTTGCTTTTGTACTGTTCAACCTTGCCGCTGATATACACGTAACCGCGTCCTTGACCTGCATAACGCTTTTCAATCAACCGCTTCAAAGGAGCCATTTCATAAGTTTCGGCATCGGGTATCCACAAATCTAATTTATGATAAACTGAACCTGCATAAATCAGGGCATTGCCGCCGATCCATTTATTAATTCCTGCCTGCAAGTCGCAGAAAATAGTAATAGATTTAGCTTTCTCGGAAGCTGCTAAAATTTTTGGGTAGTGCAATCTCACAGAAAGTGCTCCGTCCCTTGCTTCCGACAATCGAAACTCTTCAACAATCGAGCCTCGCATCGACCACCAAGGCAGCAAATTAGCATAGTTGCGAGAGGGAATCTTGGCATTGGTAATCGGATCCCAAATCATCAGATTGTAAGCTTTGGCTGCCGATTCTGCCTCGGTCATTTGTCGGTGATACAATCTCGATCGCCCGTATTTCATAAAGTAGGGACTCCAGCCTTCTTTAATCAGTTTTAGATTGTAATTTTCTCCATCTTTATGTACGTAACATAAGAGGCGCCCGTAGTTGTCACGGTGTTTTTCTAGAGCAATTTCAACCGGATCGTCTGTATCAAATTCAATGTCAATTTTAGCAAGCCCACCATTTGCTGTAGCGAAGTATTGTTTAGCCATTTCCGAAGCTGCTTTCCCTGCGGCAGTTACAGGCTTTGAAGTGTTAGAGTAACTTTCTTCTGTATCGACGCAAATCAGCCGCAGAGACTCGGTTTTGCCGTTGAGAGCAACTTTGACAGTATCGCCATCAACTACTTGAGTTATTTGCAGGTTCGGAATTCTAGTTGCCATATTTCGCACCCTGTTAAACTTGAGATTTGATTCACATATTGGGTTAATTGTACATGAGTTTGCTGCTGAATGCAATAAATGTACCGTTGCAACTACCAGGAGAAAGAGTAATGGCTGTTCTAGAGTATGTAAAACCCGGTGTAAAAACTGGTCAAATTATGCTGGCGGTCGATCTAAAATTATATACAACCGCAGATAAAGGCAGATGAACGCAGATCAAAACACATCTGCGTTCATTTGTGTTCATCTGCGTTCATCTGCGGTTACAAAATACCCCTAAGAATCAGCTCGCAACTTATCCAAAACTGTCCGATCTTCCAAGGTCGAAGTATCCCCAGAAACCTCTTCTCCAGCGGCCAAAGAACGCAACAAACGCCGCATAATCTTTCCGCTGCGAGTTTTCGGCAAAGCATCGGTAAATCGAATTTCGCCGGGACGGGCGATCGCGCGTAAATCAACCAAGGCGATCAATCGGGGTAAAGCGAGTTATCTTCAACTTTTAAATTCCTAATCTGTTCGCGAATCACATCGGTTTTTGTTCTACCGCTGTTCGCGCAATAAGCTTCTAGCCGAAGCATTTCTACTTCAGGGAGTCGGATGGTTAGAACTTTAACGTTTTTACTCATACTGCAATTATACTGAAAAATGCAGTACAATAATAGCAGAGAAATGCGCCTTGGCACAATGTTACCGCACCATGCCAAGACGACTTCCCCGAAGTTGAACGTCCAACAAAGGAGCAATTTAATTATGATTCAAGATCCAGAAAAAGAACCAGAACGTTGGGATGAGCCGATTTTAGCGGATAACCCCAACCAAGCGAAACAGGAGTGCCAAAAACGAGCCGATCGCTACCGGGTTGAATTAGAATCTGTAACTCAACCCCGAAAAGTCGAAAATCGCCCTCAAGTGTACCGTTGCAACTACAAGGAGAAAGAATAATGGCTGTTTTGGAGTGTGTAAAACCTGGTGCTAAACTCGGTCAAATTATTCTGGCCGTCGATTTAACTGTTGCTGGTGCAGTCGATCGCATTTTAGCAAAAATTCAAGACTTAGGATATGACCCAGAAATCCGTCATGTCAACTATCCGTCTGGAGTTCACGTCTTAGCAATTCTCAAAGACGAACAGCATTCAGAAGCAGTCGATGATGACTACTTGCTAGAAGATTGGCTGCAAGTAAGGTCGGAAATTAACAGCGATGCCGTTCATTTGTGGCGAGGTAAATAAGCGAATTAACAATTAAACCGCAGATGAACACAAATGTAATTATATCAGTCTTCATCTGCGGTTACAAAATACCCCTAGGAATCAGCCCGCAACTTATCCAACACCGTCCGATCTTCCAAAGTAGAAGTATCCCCTGTCACCTCCAAACCAGCAGCTAAAGAACGCAGCAAACGCCGCATAATCTTTCCGCTGCGAGTTTTCGGCAAAGCATCGGTAAATCGAATTTCGCCGGGACGGGCGATCGCCCCAATTTCCTTCACAACGTGCTGCTTCAATTCCTTAATCAATTCATCACTAGGCTGCTGAGTATTTTGCAACGTCACAAACGCCACAATTTCCTCACCCTTAATCTCATCCGGTTTCCCCACAACCGCAGCTTCCGCCACCGCTGGATGAGACACCAAAGCCGATTCAACTTCCATCGTACCGAGTCGGTGTCCGGCGACATTAATCACGTCGTCAACGCGGCCCATTACCCAGAAATAACCGTCTTTATCTTTGTGCGCGCCGTCCCCCGCAAAGTACACGAATTGGCCATCTTTTGGGTGCAAATATTCCCAATAAGTGCGGCGGAAGCGATCGGGATCGTTGTAAAGTGTACGCATCATTCCCGGCCAAGGATGTTTGACTACTAAATAACCGCCGCTTTGATTAGTTACTGGTTCGCCATCTTGGTCAACGATATCGGCAACAATTCCGGGGAACGGAAGGGTTGCAGAACCGGGTTTTGTGGGGATTGCACCGGGCAAAGCGGTAATCATAATTCCCCCGGTTTCTGTTTGCCACCAAGTATCGACTATCGGACAATTCGAGTTGCCAATTACGCGCTGATACCACATCCAAGCTTCAGGATTGATCGGTTCGCCGACGGTTCCTAACAATCGTAAAGATGATAAATCTCTGGCATTCGGCAACTCTTCGCCCATCTTCATAAAGGTGCGAATTGCTGTTGGTGCGGTGTAGAAAACAGTGACGCCGTATTTTTCGATTACATCCCAAAAACAACCGGGATTCGATGCGCGCGGAGCACCTTCGTACATGACAGTTGTTGCACCGTTGGAAAGGGGGCCGTAGACTATGTAACTGTGCCCTGTAATCCAACCTACGTCGGCGGTGCACCAGTAGATATCGGTGTCTTGGAGGTCGAATATCCACTTGGTTGTCATGTGGGTGTAAAGGTTGTAGCCGCCTGTGGTGTGGACGACTCCTTTCGGTTTGCCGGTACTTCCTGAAGTGTAGAGAATGAATAGCATATCTTCGCTATCCATCGGTTCGGCGGGACAATCTGCGGAGGCGTTTTTTTGCAATTCGTGCCACCAGCGATCGCGCCCTGGTTCCATTTGCACTTCTTGTTTGGTACGCTGGACGACGAGAACGTTGGTAACGCTGGGTGCAGCGTTGTTGGCGAGGGCTTTGTCTACTTGTACTTTGAGGCCGACTGCTGCGTCTTTGCGGAAACCGCCGTCTGCGGTGATCACGAGTTTTGCTTCGCCGTCGTTGAGGCGATCGCGCAAAGCTTCTGCACTAAATCCGCCAAAGACGACGCTGTGTACTGCACCGATTCTGGCACAGGCTAACATGGCGATCGCAGCTTCGGGAATCATGGGCATATAAATGCCGACGCGATCGCCCTTTTGGACACCCAATTCTTTGATGACGTTAGCCATTTGACAGACTTCGCGGTGGAGTTGGGCGTAAGTCAGGGTGCGGGAGTCGCCCGGTTCGCCTTCCCAAATCAGGGCGGCTTTGTTTTTGCGCCAGGTGGTTAAATGTCTGTCCAGACAATTGTAAGAAATGTTAATTTTGCCATTGACAAACCATTTAGCAAAGGGCGGCTGCCAGTCGAGCACGGTATCCCAGTTTTGAAACCAGTCTAATTCTTGGGTAGCGAGTTCGGCCCAGAATGCTTGGGGGTCGGCTTTGGCTTTTTCGTAGAGGGCGCGGTATTCTTCTAGGCTTTTGATGTGAGCTTTTTCGGAGAATTCAGCGGTGGGCGGGAATAGGCGTTTTTCTTGGAGTATTGATTCGATCGTATCTTGTGACATCGCTGTTAGTTTTTAGTTAACTTACTCTTTTTAGCTATTTTGTGCATAAGTTGGGGTAAAAGTATGTTTATTTTCCTTAAGACTTTGAATACTTGTGTAAAAATCGGGATCGATTACCGATTACCAATTACCTAATTTTCATCAAAGAGATACTGAATGGGCATCAGTTTTGATCCGGGCATTTTTTTATGCTTTGAATTTGCGGAGTTTTGCTATTTCTATGAAAATGCTTTTATAATATAGTTGAATGGATCAGCGATCGCACAAAAGCCATGACCCAAAATCTAGAAGCAAGCCAACTTTCACTAAATGACGTTCGCCGCCTTCTCAAACTGGAGAGACAAACAGAAGGCTCTTTTACTGATTTTTTCTCTCTGGAACCTCTGACGGATTTTGAACAGCAGGAATTATTGCAAATCAGCAATGACTTTTGGCGCTATCTAGAAGTGGGGAAGGTTTCTGAAGAATTGGTTAAGTTTTTATCACTTTCACCATTGATGAGATTGACGGGATTTTTTAAAGTTCCTGTTGTGCTAACAATGGAAGATAGCATACCGATCGAGGTTGAGGATGGGGATACTTTAATTAAAGGGCGTTTGGATATTTTAGCCGTAAATCAGCCGGATGCAGAGCTCGCGGCGGCGCAGTTTTGGATTTTGGTAGTCGAGGCGAAAAATAGTGCGATCGCCCCTTTGACCGGTTTGCCACAATTGCTGACTTATACTTATAAAAGTTTGCAGCAGCAATCGTCTGTTTGGGGATTGACTACGAATGGGGAAAGTTATCGGTTTGTGAGGGTGACGCGGGGGAATCCTTGTACTTATCAGATTTTACCGGAATTGAATTTGATTGACAGAGAGCGATCGATCTTATTGGCGCAAGTCTTGAAAGCGATTTGCAAGTTGCAGAATGTGCAGTTACAGATAGCATGATGGTTGGGGATGGAACCGTTTTGACAGATTTTGGCAACTGAAGTCTTGTTTACTGACACCTGGGAAGTGTAGCTTGATATATAATATTCTGTAATATGATATTTACCCTTATCCTAAAACCATGTCTGAATCCCGAAGACTTGAGGAAGCCGTAGACTTTGCCGACAATCCAGAGCCGCGCTGTCCCTGTATCCTGTTACTAGACGTTTCCGGCTCTATGTCCGGCGCACCGATTAAGGCCTTAAATGAAGGATTACGCATCTTCAGAGACGAGCTGAATAAAGATGACTTAGCCAAGAAGCGCGTTGACGTAGCGATTGTTACCTTTGAGAGTGAGGTAAAGGTGGTTCAGGACTTTGTGACTGCCGATCAGTTTCAGCCACCAACCCTAGAAGTAGGAGGATTAACCTACATGGGAAAGGGAATTAATAAAGCTTTAGACATTCTTCAAGCGCGAAAAGCCTCGTATAAGGCAAATGGAATCAGTTATTATCGCCCTTGGATATTTATGATTACAGATGGTTCACCCAGTGACAATGAAGTTGTCGATCGGGCAGCCCAACGGATTCGGGACGAGGAAATAAGTAAAGGAGTTGCTTTCTTTGGTGTGGGTGTGGAAGGGGTTGATATGCCCCGCCTCAGTCAAATTCTAATCGAGCGCACACCTGTGAAGTTACAAGGGTTAAATTTTGCGAAGATGTTCCAATGGCTGTCAGCTAGTATGGGTAAAGTATCTCATTCTAAATTAGATGAACAAGTTCCCCTAGAACCGCCTAAGGGATGGGGTTCTGTTTGATGAATTATTAAGTTGCGTTTAAGCCGATCGCATCCCATATTTAAAATCTTTTTCAGCGGAAGTATAAAGCCGGATTTTATTTTAAATTAAGGAAGATGTTTCGCTAATCCACCGCGTCAAACATCGAAAACTGGACTTAAGCATGGGATTCCAGAAACCGGGTTTTTTACGAAAAAACTTTGTTAGAGCATCGCAAACTCGGTAAAAACCCGGTTTCTTTGGTCGGGGTGCGTCCAAAACCGGAGGAAATATCGATGATTCCGTTACATCCTCAGTTTATTACCAAAAACGGTAAAAAAGAATTTGCAGTGATACCTTACGCAGAATTTGCAGCACTGCAAGCATTAATTGCTGATATGGAAGATTTGATGGATTTGAGGGCGGCACAAGAGGAAGATGGAGCTCGACCTTCTGTGCCGTTAGCAGAAGTAAAAAAAATGTTAGGATTGTAGAGGGTTGTGGTGGGGATTAGTATGCAAGTCAAGCGTCAGTCTAATGGAGAAGTGATTGATCTGGGGTCTGAGATAGCTCGTGGTGGTGAAGGGGCAATTCACCCATACCGTCGAGATCCGTCACTGGTGATGAAAATTTATCACGCCGAAAAGCTAAAAGATATTGATAGTGACAAACTCCAACTAATGCTCGCTAACCCCCCTGATGACTCAGTAAAAAAAAATCACGGGTGTGTCTCGATTGCTTGGCCGGTTGATTTACTACTTTCTATCGATGGTAGCGAGCAAATCATGGGCTTCCTTATGCCGCGAGTGCCGATGCAGCAAGTGCGACCCATCCACGATTACTACAGCCCTAAAACTCGCCGCGAGAAAAATCTCGGTTTTAATTATCTCTCCTTGCACCGCACGGCGCGAAACTTTGCAGGCGCGATGAGTGCTTTACACGCGAAACAGTATGTCATTGGCGATGTGAATGAGTCGAATATCTTGGTTTATGACACAGCGATAGTAACGCTGGTAGATACGGATTCCTTTCAGGTTCGTGATTTCCAACAGGGTAAAGTTTATCGCTGTCGGGTGGGGAAAGCGGAGTACACGCCGCCGGAACTTCAGGGTAAGAGGTTTGCAGATTATGACCGCACGTCGGAACATGATTTGTTTGGGTTAGGGGTGTTGATTTTTCAGTTGTTGATGGAAGGGACGCACCCTTTTGCGGGAGTCTATCAAGGAACTGGGGACCCACCACCAACGGAGAAGCGGATTTTAGCAGGGCATTTTCCCCACGGAAGCAAGACAGTACCTTATCGCCCTGCACAAAAAGCAGTAAGGTTTGATGTGTTGCATCCGACGCTGCGACAGTTGTTTATACGCTGTTTTGAGGATGGGCACAATAACCCCCAAGCGCGACCTGATGCACGGAGTTGGGTGAAGGCATTGGATGAAGCAGAAAAAGATTTGGGATTGGTGAGTTGTGGGGTGAATTCTGAGCATCGGTATGGGGGACATTTGAGGGATTGTCCTTGGTGTGACAGGAAAATACAATTGCAGGGACGCGATCCGTTTCCGGCAAGGGCTGCGATACAATTTAATATTCCTGTCCAAATCCCTTTGTGGCCTGCAAACAAACCCAAACCTGTCAGTTCGCCGGCACCTACTCCTACATACGCGACTCCTATTCGGCCTACACCTACACCTATATATAATCCTTCGCCTTCGCCGACTCTGACTGCTACACCTGCACACAAGACCACTCCTCTGGCAACTAGAAAATTTCTTGATAAGGCATTGACTTTGGGTGGAATATCTGCGGTTCTTTATGTCAGTTTTTTTCTGTTTTATCCTCACCAAGACCCAGACTTAAAGACCAAACAAAAACACATTACAGATTATATTAAATCCCTTCAACTTAATCCAAACGATGCGGATACCTACAATAAAAGAGGTCTCCTTCGTTATGATTTAGAAGATATACAAGGAGCAATTGCAGATTACAAAAAAGCTATTCAAATAGATCCTAAGTTTGCCGATGCTTATAACAACATGGGTGATGCTAACCATGATTTAGAAGATCAACAAGGAGCAATTGCAAATTACAAAAAAGCTATTCAAGTTGATCCTAAATTTGCTGAAGCTTATAAAAACCTGGGCAGTCTTCACTCTTATTTAGGAGATAATCAAGCAGCTATTGAGGCTTATAATCAAGCCATTGAAATTAATCCTAAATATGCTGAAGCCTACCTCGGATTGGGTATTGTTCGCTCTTATTTAGGAGACAAAAATGGAGCTATTGAGAATTACAATCAAGCCATAAAGGATTACAATCAAGCAATTCAATCTAATCCTAAAAATGCTAAAGCTTACAGTGGGCGAGGTCATGCCCACTATCTTTTAGGAGATAAAAAGGCAGCGATTGAGGACTTTACTAAAGCAATTCAACAGCACCTTAATTCTAAATTAGCTGCTACAGAATACTACAATCGGGGTCAGTCCCATTATGATTTAGGAGATAAAAAGGCAGCAATTGAGGATTATAATAAAGCCATTAAACTTAATCCTAAATCTTGTTATCCTTACAACGGTCGGGGTCTTACCCGCTATTATTTAGGAGATAAACAAGGAGCTATTGAAGATTTAAATAAAGCCATTGAACTAAATCCTAAATATGCTGAGGCTTACAGTAATCGGGGTCTTACCCGTATGTCTGGAGATGAAAAGGCAGCGATTGAGGATTATAATCAAGCCATTAAACTTAATCCTAAATTGGCTATTCCCTATAACAATCGGGGTCGTGTCCGCTATGATTTAGGAGATAACAAGGGAGCTATTGAGGATTACAATCAAGCCATTCAACTTAATTCTAAATTGTCTGATGCCTATTACAATCGGGGTATTGTCCGAACTCAGTTAGGAGATAAAAAGGGAGCTATTGAGGATTATCAGCAAGCCGCACAAATCGATCAAAAAGAAGGTAAAACAGAGGAATATCAAAAATCAATAGACGAAATCAGAAAACTTCAGCAATAGCTAAACTATTCATAATGACAATGGCAATGACGCTTCTCATGCTATAAGTTTAATATGTTATAAAAAAAGCTATCCTGTTTCAACGGATCGATAAGATCATTACAGTGATTTTCTAGAGCTATATCTTTCTCACAGTCGTGTCCAACTCCACAAGAAAAGGTTTACTGGTAACAGGTGAAGCTAACACAACCGCCGGATAATTCCCCACCGGAGGGTGCATAATTTCTCGATCGCCCAACACAGGAACTTCCACCGTATCAACTCCCGTACCTGAAGAAAACATACTGTCTAATACAACCCCAAAAAAAGATTTACCACTATCTATATCTCGAAAATCATCAGCTAAAGTCCGTTGCTGATTAATTCTGACTTGCTGTTCACGTCGCTTTCCCATTTGCCTAGACAGATACTCTGCAACCTGTGGAGAAACCCCTTTAGTCGTAATTAAAGTATTGCAGTTACTCAAAATTTCTGCTGTCTTGCGTTCATCTCCAAATTGAGTCACATCTTGGGCTGCTAAACAGATACCAACATTAGCATTACGAGCGACTGCGAGCACTTCCTCGTACTTAATTTGCTGTTTAAGTTGAGGAGCTTCGTCTATAATAAAATTCAGGGGAATTTTCTTAGATGATTTTCCCGCATTACGATTGTACACATGACCAAAAAGTTGACTGAGTATTAAGCTAGTGAGTTGTGACGACTTCTGATCGCCCATGTAATGACGGATGACTAGCAATGTCGGGCGACTGTCAATATCAGACAGCAGAAAATCACTGCGTTCCGTTACTGGTATCACAGAAGAACTTTTAAATACACTTAAAGCATTTAATAAACCTCGAACAGCTTTTGAGTGTTCATCGACACTAAATTGCAAAAAATCAGCTAGGTCAATATCATAGTTCCGAACTTGAGGATATTGGCGAAATACATTGCGGAGTTCATCTTGAAAAGCAATCAAGCGAAGTAGGTGAAGAGGCTTTGCGTTATATGAATAGACCATTTTGACGATCGGAATCAAAGCCCGCAACCAACACACATCGCGATCGTAGAAAAACTTATGCGGATCGTTAGGGATAGGATGACCTAGTATGCTAGTAATAGCAGATTCTATGCTCCTATCATCTGATAATTGAATTGCATCTAACCAATTCCAAGAATCAGAAGAAGTGGGATCGCCATGATCCCAATACCAAACCCGGCAGCCCAATCTTTTCGCTTCATTGCTGAGGCGATTGGTGAGGTTGCCAACAACATCTACTGTCACCACACTGTGGCCATTTTTCATTAACCCGATCGCCCAAGGCACAATAACACCCTCTGTTTTTCCAACCCCGGTTTTCCCAATAACCGCACAGTGTCGTTTCAGTATATCAGCAGATAAAAACAATTCCTGTCCTTGCCTACCGTCAGGGTGCAAATAACACCCTAAACTGACCGCACCTTGAGATAATTGCTTCACTTCCTCCTCTTCAGCAACTCCCCGATAATCCATGTAATCTCGATATTTATCTGGACGGGGAGACTTGTCTTTTGGGCCAAGAACTTTAATCATAGAAGTTTGACAAGAAGTTGTTGTTAATAAGATAGTAGTGAAATTCTGCCTATCAAAGGACACTGGATAAATTGGCTACCAGTTTTTTACCAAACGATAAAAAGCGAGGAAAGCTTTATCAATCCAATTCATATTTTGCATCAGGTATCTTTCCTGTATTGCGTCCCGTGCGTCGCGTTCTCCACTTGGAAAGAACTCGCCCCACAAACTCACCTTGGTACTAAAGTCTGCGGATAAAAAACTGAAGGTAGACATCACAACATACACAATTGCATAACTGATAAATATGCAGATTATCAAGTACCACTTAAAAAATTTCTTCCAAATGTCCATTAGAATCGCTCCCGATAAGTTTTTCTTTCTCGATTAGGACTGGGTTTCCTTTCCCAAAGTTGAGGATTACTCTCAATATCACTGATTAAATATTTTGTCAAGTTATCCAAAGACCTTTCCTCGGATGTGAATATGCCGAGTCTTGTGGCTTCACGCAAATACTCATCTTTTGAAGGTAGATCAGTGCCTTTCCAGGGCGACATCCGGCGATTAAACAAGGGTTCACAACCAATAATAGCAAGATTTTCTGCCATAATCGGATTGCTACATTCAGCCCAACGCACGGTAACAGTATGTTGGTCAACCAACAAGTAATCCTTCAAAGATTGGTTGTGACTGGATTTGATCTCTTGTCGCAGCCGTGTTGCAATATCTTGTTGAGTAGCTTGTCCCGCATAGAGATTTTGTCGATCCGATTCATCGCGAATTAGATAAATCCCTAATTTTCCTTTGCACCCCCAAGTGTCGATAATATCTAAATTATCCTTGCCGGGTATAAACTTGTATGGTGACGACCAATTACTATTAAATTGCATTTAACCACCTTAGACCTATTAAATTAATTGGTACAGAGTGCTACAGAGGCATAGAGAAATTTTCCTGACAAGCTTTGCTATATTTAGCTGCTTGTGCATTTAGTTATGATAAATAAGTAGCACAAACAATTCCGTTTGTCAAGGATGTAGAACTCGCGGCGACACAGTTTTGGATTTTGGTTCGCAGGATGGAAAGGTGCGGTTTTGGCCGATCGAAACTTTGGATGAGTTGTTGGCGAGGGGGAGGGAATGGCTGGGTGAGAAAATTTAACCGCTGATGCACGCGGATGGTTTTGATTCTGATTTTTTACTTATTAAAACTGTTGTTAAGTTTATACGACTTACGCATAAAAAACCAAGAAACCGGGTTTTTATGGGTTTCTGCGACTGTAATGCGTCTTCTCTGCAAAAACCCGGTTTCTGACCACCCGTGCGTCAGTCCGATCGCGTTTATTTTGAATTTGCCGATCGCACATAGCCACATTTACAGACATATTCAAGTCAAGATTTGTTAAATATTTACAGTTGGCCGTGACATCAGGCAAACTCTTATCTTACCATAAGAAACGGCTCAACCCTGCAACAAAAGGTAAGAAAATGTCTGAACTTAGACAAAATCTAATTACCAGAGATTGGGTAATCATCGCCACCGATCGCGCAAAAAGACCTGACCAATTCGCCAACACAAAAAAAATACCCGCATTCCTTCCCTCACATCGCCCCGATTGCCCGTTTTGCGTGGGTAACGAAGAAGATGGCACATTAGAAACTTGCCGTTTGGGCGATCGCACCGCATGGAAAGTCCGCGCAATTGGTAACAAATATCCCGCCCTCTCGCCGACAGCAGAACGGATCAGGATATCATCGGGAATTCACCGCATGATGTCGGGAATCGGCTTTCACGAAGTAATTGTGGAACACCCGCGACACGATTTGACGACTGCTTTGTTCACCGTTGAAGAAGTAACTGACATACTTTTAGTCTACCGTCACCGCTATTTAGAAATTAGAAAATATCCCCACGTTGAAACAATTGTAATCTTCAAAAATCACGGGGAAAGTGCCGGAACTTCTCTCGAACACCCTCACTCGCAGATAGCAGCGACGCCCGTTGTTCCCAGCCAATTTCGCAGCCGCATCGATGCAGCAGTTCGCTATTTTGATGATACGGGAGAATGTCTGTTTTGCAGGACTTTGGAAGATGAATTAGCGGCAGGTGAAAGAGTAATTTTTGAGAGCAAATATTTCGTGGCTTTTATTCCTTACGCCGCACTTTCACCGTTTCATATCTGGATTTTTCCGCGCCGACATTCATCTTCGTTTGATGATATTACTGATGCGGAAATTACGGATCTGGCTGATACTTTGAAAACTGTACTCGCTCAGCTTTATTACGGATTGAACAATCCCGATTACAACTATAGTATTCGATCCGTGCCGACGGCGGAACAAGCAACAAAATATTTTCACTGGTATATAGCGATTATTCCCAGAGTGAGCAAGCAGGCTGGGTTTGAGTTGGGTAGCGGGATGTTTATCAATACTGCTTTACCCGAAGAAAGTGCTGAGTTTTTGCGATCGATCGCAATTCCTATCAACCCTAATTTTCGACCAACCTAAAGTATAAAAAGTTACAATTTATCAAGGAATGTCCGAAGCGAAGACGGGAGACAATTTAATGATTTTCAATCATCGGTTGAAATAGACAATTTAAATCTGCAACAGCTTAATTGACGCTCAAAATTTATCAACCTACAAATATTGATAAATTTTACCAAACTCACAACAAACTTTCGACATACTGCCAACAGTCATCGCTAAAATTAGCTTTCAATATATCTCTAATTTTAGCATCGAGCGACAATCTCGCCTCGCCAGACTCAGCACTCTCGGCGATTTCGCAACTCTCATCAGATAAATTTTCTTGGAGGTGGGCGAGAGTATTGGCAAAATTAGCCAGAAAATAATGTTCATCCACCCACGCTGTCGGATCTGGGATGGCTGGACTTCCAAAAGCCCGATCGACTAAATCTTGTTTTGCAGAATCGTCAGTCTGGTTTTTCATGGAGCCCATTTAGATAGAATTTGCAACCTATCCTAATCTTAAGCTAAATTTTGAACGCTGGTGCGATCGCGATCGACGAACCGCAGTGATAAAAATGTGTAATTTGTGCGATCGCGATCGAGGTTGTTTTGGCGATCGGCTGTTATCATACCACATCACGGCTAGCGATCGATAATTTGCACATTGGGCAAAATCGACTTAGGTATCATTCCGTGAACTCCTTTGCGGGGATTATTGACAGCCTGAGTAATCCGAAAATTGACGGCGAGGGAACAGAAAACATAGGCATCTTCTTCTTGGAAATTTGCATATTTTTGTAGCCAATTAACAGTCTGTTTTACCGCCATATCAAACGCATCATCTAATGTTTGACCAAAACCCATAACTACAATATGAGTAGGAGTTTCCGCAAACGGAAATATATAAAATAAATCCTTACGCAAGATGATTTGAATAGTCCCATTCATCGAAGTTTCAATCGCCGTACCATTAACTTCGCCATCTCCCTGTGCCGAATGTCCGTCGCCGATTGACAGCAAACCCCCGCGCACCGCAATAGGTAAAAATAACCGCGTTCCTGCTTGCAATTCCTGATTGTCCATATTGCCGCCGTAGCGTTGTGGAGGAATAGAAGAACGGTTGATTTCAAAATCTGCAACACCGATAATTCCGAAGAATGGATGCAGGGGAATCTTAACGCCGCTATTTGCCGGAAATTCCGCAATCTTTTGTTCTAAATCTAGGGGAATAAACCGCAATTTAGGGTCAGGAAAATATTCAGGTAAAACTCCCCAACCAGCGCGAATTGCATTGAATCCTACTGGTAAACTTGGGTAAACTTCCTCGATGTGAATTTCTAAAACGTCTCCGGGTTCAGCCCCATTAACATAAATCGGGCCTGTTAGCAAGTGCGGGCCCGGGCCGACTTTGCGGTTGTCAGGTAAATTCTGACAGATATCTAAAAATTCCGGCGTCAAAAATTCCGGCGGGGCCTTGTCAGCAACATAATATCCTGAATAGGTTTCGATATCGATGCGATCGCCCGAATCGACAGTTAAAGCAGGTTCTAGCTTGGGAGAGAAACCGCCTAAGTGTACGGTTTTGCAGTTAGCTTTGAGAAGGTGGTGAGTCATTCGATTTTAGATTTTAGATTTTAGATTTTAGATTTTGGATTGGGGGATTGTTCGATTTTAGATTTTAGATTTTGGATTTTGGATTGGAGAATTGGAGGATTGTTCGATTTTAGATTTTGGATTGGAGAATTGGGAGATTGGGGGGATTGAGGGATTGTTCAATTTTAGATTTTAGATTTTGGATTTTGGATTGAGGGATTGTTCGATTTTGGATTTTAGATTTTGGATTGGGGGATTGGGGGATTTTGTAATTGTTAATGAATTGGTGAATACCTCATCTTTGGGAGAACCGCTATATTTGAGATTAATAGTTGAGGTTTGTGGGGTGCATCTCATGTTTGGCAAATATATGTGTAGGGGCGAAGCATGACCGCATTCAATATGAGATTATAACTAATAACTTATCTGCGGTCATGCTTCGCCCTCCTCAAAAGTCAGATCCACCCGGTTTGTGATATCTGAGATATTCTCAGAATTTCTTAACTTTTTGATAACTTTCGTAGTCTAAAATTCAAAGCGGGGGCGGGTTTATATATATTGGGGTTGGGAGTTATATTTTACTGTTGAAATTTCCCCTACAGACTACTGACAATAACTTATGTTAACACCATTGCCCGATAAATTAGAAATACCCCAAGGTTCTTCTCGCAACCTGTGGTTTTTTGCTGTTTTGATTTTGATTGTCCTATTCCTAGGTTTGATTATGCAATCTTTCCTCAACAAACCAAAACTTTTAACCGATCCGTTTCTGCAACTTCCAACAACTAACTCGGTGCGAGTTGTTTGGTTTACCGAATTTTCCGGGACTCGGAACATTGTTGCTTACGGCGAAAACTTGAGTAAAATTGCGACTGCAAATACTACCAAGCTAAGCCGGGTTCGGGAAGACAAAGACTCGCACATCTCCGATGAAATGAAACAGGGCATAATTGATAACAATCCAATTGTCCGCCACATCTGGCGCCACGAAGCAGAAATTACTAATTTAATGCCCGGTGTTCGCATTCCCTATCTAGTGACTAGCGAAACGAAAGATGGTGAATCTGTTAGCAGCAAAGTTTTCAGCCTTTCTCCGACACCAGCAGCGGGAATTGGGCTAAAAATCCTGTTCACTTCCGACCATCAATTGATGCCGATGACAGCGGCTAATCTCCAGAAAGTAGCAGAAACAATTGATAAAGTTGATGCAGTTTTCATGGCTGGTGATTTAATTAATATAGCCGATCGCGCTTCCGAATGGTTCGACGACGACCGAGGCCGCGCTTTTTTCCCGGGTTTGCAAGGCCGCGCCTTCTCCGAAATCGACCAAAAGGGCGTCAAAACCGTGTACAGCGGTGGCGAACTGATCCAACACGCGCCTATATTTCCGACGATTGGGAACCATGAGATTATGGGTAGGTTTTCAACTAGCAGCAGTCTCAACGACCAGTTTAATGACCCTTTCCCCCGCGCTGCTGTGGAAAAAATATATCCATACCTCACTCAAAAATATGGGATGAAAGACAAAGATGTTTTGTTAAAAAACAATAGTTTTAATAGTGATACTTACAACGAAATTTTCAGTTTACCAAGTGAGAAAAATTATTATGCTGTGACGTTTGGGGACGTGCGGTTAGTGACTTTGTATGTTACGAATATCTGGCGGACTCCCAATTTAGATCCGGGGGCGAGAGGCAGGTATCGGGAACGGGACGAAGATTTTGATCGTCCTGAAAAATGGGGATACGGACAGCATATTTTTGAGCCAATTGCCAAAGGTAGCGCTCAATATTCTTGGCTGGAACAAGAGTTATATAGTGCGGAATTTCAGCAAGCTAAATATAAAATTGTGATGTTTCACCATCCACCGCATTCTCTGGGTGACAATATTGTACCTGCTTATACTGACCCAGTGCAAATAGTCGATCGCACTTTGGACGGCGAGATTAAGATGGTGCGTTATGAATATCCGAAACAGCAAGATTATCTGATTCGGGATGTGATGCCGCTGCTAGAAACGGCGGGCGTGCAGTTAGTTTTGTACGGACATTCGCATTTGTGGAATCGGTTTGTGAGTTCCAGCGGAATGCACTTTTTAGAGACTTCCAATGTGGGTAACAGTTACGGGGCGTTTGCGGGGAGAAAGCGCCGATTTGTGCCGCCTGGATATGGGGAGGATTACAGCGCGATTGGAGATCCGAATGGATTGGAACCTGTGATGCCAACAGTTGCACCTTTGTTGGGGAAAGATGGGCTGGCATTGCCGTATATTGATAGCAATGATATTACGGCTTTTAGTGTATTTGACACGGGGAATGGTACGGTTAGTAGCTATTATTTTGATACGCGAAAACCAGACTCGGAAGTGGTGAAGTTTGATGAGTTTAAGTTGAAAAAATCGTGATTTAGTGCAGTCAGGTTTGTAGTGAGGACTTCAGTCCTCAGTATTCGTAGGGTGCGTCGCTATCCCTCATCCCCAAATAAATATGAAAAATATGACAGCGACGCACCAATAGACAATAGTTTAATACGCTGTGGAAGTTCCCAGATTGATGAGTTGGGAAGAAAACTCTCTCGCTCTCGGTCAAGAGTCAACTTCAGTCTTTTGACTTCTGCTATACTTAGGTAATACATAGTCTATCCAAATTAAACTCACGAGTAGAGTACAGTCATGCCCAAACAAAAACTCTTGGAAAAACCAGAAGAAGTAATCTTTGATAAAGAAGATGAATATTTAGATGATGAGCTGGAATCTAATGAAAAGCCACAATCGATATTAAAAGAAATTTCAGAAATCATTGTAGGTAGCACTGATTGGACAACAACCAGCATCCTCGATCTAATTATGCGGGAAAACATTCAACTCAATCCAAGATTTCAAAGACGAGATGCTTGGGATATAACTCGCAAAAGTAGGTTTATCGAATCAATTTTTCTAGGATTTCCCATTCCAGAAATAGTTTTAGCTTCTCCTGAAAAGAGGCGCGGAAATTTTATAGTTCTTGATGGCAAGCAACGCTTGCTTGCCATCCTGCAATTTTATGGAATGAGCGAAACTCCTAATGATAGTTTTGCTTTGGCAAACTTAGAATTTAGACCCGATCTCAATGGTTATACCTATAAGGATATAAAAAACGATGTTGTGTTGAGTCCCGTACTTAATGTACTCGACACTCAAACTATTCGGACTACATTGATTAGAAACTGGCGTACAGAAAGTTTACTATACAAAGTTTTTTTACGCCTGAATTTAGAGAATACTCCGCTATCTCCCCAAGAATTGAGGCAAGCATTGCATCCCGGAGATTTTGTCAATTTTTTAGACGACGCATCAATTAAAAATCAGGCTTTAAGAACAATACTTAAATCAAAAAATCCCGATCCTCGGATGCGCGATGTCGAATTGTTGCTGCGGTATGTAGCCTTATATTATTTTTTATCCGATTATCGCGGGAATCTTAAAAAATTCCTGGACATGACCTGCGAAAAACTCAACAATAATTGGGACGAACGAAAAATCGAGATCGAAGATACAGTTAGCGAATTTGAGAACGCGGTGCAAACAACCATTGCAATATTTGGAGAAGAAAATATATTTCGCGTATGGTCTAACACTTCTAATACTTACCGCAAAAAAATGAATCGAGCTATTTTAGATGTAATGGTTTTTTATTTTTCATATCCCGAGATAGGACAAGCTGCTAAGAATAATAAGGAGCGAGTAGAAAATGCTTTTAAAGAGTTATGTTCGTCCCCTAATAGCGAATTCAGAGACGCTGTTGAGAAAAGAACAACTAGCATTCGCGAAACTCATACTCGTCTCTCACTGTGGGGCAAAACTTTGCGAAAGGTTTTAAATTTAGAGTTTTATGTCCCCGAACTCGCAGATAACCGCATTATCTTTAACGGGTTGTGGTAAGTTCTTAAGCAGTATGCCAAAATCCGTCAGATTTCGTACTCTAACTAAGGAGTTGAATAGGTTAAAAAAACAATTCATTCCTAAGATTAAGCCCGGACATTTTTATTCCCCCAGACAGTTAGCCTTAACTCTTGCCTACAGAGTTTTAGCTCATGCCGAAATTGAAGCTTATCTAGAGGATAGAGTTTGGGAAGCAGCCCTTAATGCTAAAAACAATTGGGACAGTCAGGGTAAGACTTGCTGTACTTTGATATGTTTGCTTGCCTTTTCCGGTCAAATGATGGAATTACCACCAGATACACTAAGTCCAACAAAGCCAGCTAAAAAAATACCGGATGAGAAAATAAAAATCAACAAAAAGATAGATTTAGCTATTAATAGTTTTAAGCGAATCATTGACCAGAATCATGGAATAAAAGAAGCTAATATTCTGTCGTTGCTTTTGCCAATAGGAATCAATTCCGAGAATCTAAATATTTTTTGGCTGGCTACTATGAATACCTTTGGGGAAGACAGAGGTGTTGCAGTCCATACTTCAGCTACATCCCCAACAACTATTAGAGTTCTCAATCCCATAAATGAATTGCAGAGGGTAGAGCAAATTATTCAAGAACTTTTGAAGGTGGATGAGTTGATTAATGATTTAATGAGATAAATGAATAAATTTCCAGTAATTGTTAAGGGTTTTATCTTGGCGATGGGCTTCTAGCCGGAACGGGCAAGATGCCCGTTCCACAATAGTTGAATTTTTGAGTGCAACAGGCATCTTGTTTGTGCTCAAACAGCTTATTCAGAATTGTCAAAAATATCAGATTAAACCTTCTCTTTTGCAGGCGGAACTAAACCAGTTTTATTCAAACCAGCATCAATATCCCTCAGCAATTTAAAATCATCTTCCGGTAAAGAATTAACAACCGAATGTTTTTCCAGAAATGAGAATGCTTGGCGAAATTCGCGGGGCTTGCAGTCGATCGCGGGATCGAAGTGACAAGGTACAATCCGATCAAAGTCCCAACTCGCGACTTTATCCACCCAATCGAGAGTTTCCCTCGGCGCGCGGTTGAGAATCAGAGTCTGCAACACCGGCGCTACCAACAACCGCCCTCCTCCGCGCAAAGCCTCGAACGATCGCACCCAATCAGTTTGCCACTTAAACGGATACAATCCAAAATAAGCTTTTCTCGATCGCTCTGGCGCTTTCAGGGCGCTGGCTAACACCCCCGACCACGGCGGCACCTCCAACACGCTAGGGCGAAAATACATCGCAAATAAGGCGATTCTCTGCCACCCTTTGCATCGATTTTCTTGGGTGTCTGCCACCACATCCAAAGCGGTGTCTTTGGCGTGAAATAGCAGCGGGTACGAGTCGAGTTGGAGAATCGCGGGCGGGTTTTCGGGAATCGAAACCACAGAATCTGTTAACATTAGCGTGCGCGATTCCCTGTGAAATAACGCAACTTCCGCAAAAAAGCCTAAACCGAGGTTCAGCGGGCCCAGGATTGCCCAATCAAATTCATCTGCAAGGGGCGTGTTGCTGCTATCCAAAGGCAGTACAGAGGTGCGTTTACCGGGCAAACCCAGCCAACTCAGCGGCAAATTTAGCGGAAAACTCCATTGCTTGGGAGTGACAAACACCTGCGCTTCGGGAAAACACCTCGCAAAGGGGCCGACAAATACCTTATGTTCGATGCCCGAAACCGTTGTCAGCAGGATATACTTAACCTCGCCATGTTCTGCGACTAACTCGTTTAGCAAGCGGATGCACTCAGGAGTCGGCGCGACGGGGGCGTAGACGAGAAGGCCTTCGGATTCGAGTTTGATGACTGTCATCCGAATCGGCACAATGACGTAGAAAATGCCTTGTAGTTGGTCAAAAGTCCAGATTTTGTCCTTGACTATTTCCTTGCGGATTGTCCGTCGCCTGCTGTAGGGATACATTGGAACAATTGGCCAAAAGGGCCATGAATAGTCTCGATTGTCAATCTGTGCTGATGTTGGTGTGCTTTCCCCGTCTGTCACTGGTGCGACTCCTTGCCGATTTTTTGTACGTGCGTGCGATCGAACTTTTGTTATTTTATTTCAATCTTGTTGCACGGATGCGAGGAGTTGAAAAGCGGTTATGGGCGATTAAGATCCCGATAGCTGCGCCGCGCCTGCTTTTGGAATACTCAAACAGGACTTACGGATGACTAGAAGCCCGGTTTCTCAGAAAATTTGCGTTTATTAAGCTGTTCTGCATTTAAATTGCATCTCAAAAAAATCAGACAATGAGTGGGGTGGGCGTCCCGCCCGCCCTGAATATACAATTTAAATGTGCGACAGCTTACGATAAATATACCAAGAAACGGTTTCACCAGGGCTGAGTGCGGGACTATTAAACCAACTGTTCAGGATCGATACCTAATTCCCGCAACCGCGCCGCTAGCCTTTCCTCTCGCTGTTGAGATTCTATAAGTTGCTGTTGATATTCTATCAGTTGCCGTTCCGCAGCAGTTGCCCTTTCACCCGGACTCAAAATCAACCCTCCTTCGGCCGTAAACCACCGCAACCACAAACGATTCATACTCTTATAAGTGCCTTGCCACCACCCTAAACTCAACTGCAACTCAGGAATAAATAACCGCCCATCCATTAATTCTGCCGGTTCATAATGACCACCTACAAGATGAAAAGCTTGCAATTCATCCGTGTAGCGACTGAACACAAAATAGTAAGGAATCCGCAAAATTTGTTCGTAAACTTGCCACTTAGTCGGCGGTTCCCCAGCTTGCTGAACAGTCCGGCCCAAATCTTCATCCTCAGTTCCCGGCGATAGCAATTCCACCACCACAAACGGATTTACCCGTTCTTGCCAAACTACATAACTCAAACGCATATCGCGCCCTTGATAAAGCCTGGGCACACCCACCGCAGCAAACCAATCCGGGCGTTTATGCCAGCGCGGCTGTGTTGCATCGTAATACAAATTTAGGTCGCTGGCTGTAAATACTTGCTCCGCATCCCATCCAGGTGGCAAAAACGTGAATTCCAAGAGTTGCGGCTGATCTAAATGAAATGTATCAGGCAAACCGGGCTCCTTTGGGTCTTCGCTAGGTAAATCATACATTGTTGGCAAACTCTGCCGGGGGTCTAGAGGCGGTTCAGCTTGAGCAGGCGGGTAAGTCGGGAATGTCATAATGAATTCTGAGGTTGCTTATCCTGATATGATTATAGCCTTGTGAGAATGTCTTGGATTGCCAAAGAATTCCCCTTAACTCTCAATCACAAATCTCAAATCAAAACTCCTAAATCGATATGACTCAAAACTACCGCATCACTCTTTTACCGGGAGACGGCATCGGCCCTGAAATTATCGCTGTAGCGGTAGATGTCCTGAAACTTGTCGGCAAACAATTGGACATCGGCTTTGAATTTCAAGAAGCATTAATGGGCGGCGCTGCTATTGACGCCACAGGCAATCCGCTACCGGAAGAAACTTTGGAAAAGTGCCGCAACAGCGATGCGATATTATTAGCAGCTATCGGCGGTTACAAGTGGGACAATTTGCCCCGCGAACAGCGTCCGGAAACTGGATTGTTAGGACTGCGCGCCGGATTGGGATTGTTTGCAAATTTGCGTCCTGCAACTATTTTACCGCAGTTGGTTGATGCTTCTTCTTTAAAAAAAGAAGTTGTCGAAGGTGTGGATATTATGGTGATCCGCGAACTCACTGGCGGCATTTATTTCGGCAAACCGAAAGGCATTTTTGAGACGGAAACCGGGGAAAAACGCGGTGTGAATACGATGGCTTACACCGAGTCGGAAATTGACCGCATCGGGCGCGTGGCTTTTGAGACGGCCCGGAAGCGCGGAAAAAGGCTGTGTTCGGTTGATAAGGCGAATGTTTTGGATGTTTCGCAACTGTGGCGCGATCGTATAATTGCCCTTTCTTCAGAATACCCCGATGTGGAACTTTCTCACCTTTATGTTGACAACGCAGCCATGCAGTTAATTCGCTGGCCGAAACAGTTCGATACAATTGTCACGGGTAACTTATTCGGCGACATTCTTTCGGATGCGGCGGCGATGCTAACTGGTAGTATTGGAATGTTGCCTTCTGCGAGTTTGGGTGCAAGCGGCCCGGGAGTTTTTGAACCAGTACACGGTTCCGCGCCGGATATCGCCGGACAAGATAAAGCTAATCCCATCGCCCAAGTTTTAAGCGCTGCAATGATGTTGCGCTACGCCTTAAGTCAGCCCGAAGCTGCTGATAAAATTGAGCAAGCGGTTGTGGCAGTTTTGGATCGAGGTTATCGCACTGGTGATATCATGTCGGAAGGTATGAAACTGGTCGGTTGTCGGGCGATGGGCGAGGCTTTAATTGAAGTTTTGCAAGGTTAATCGAGAATTTCATAAACCTGCCCCCGCCCAACAAACAATACAAAACATTGTAGGGGCGGGTTCACCCAAATTCAACGGCAAAAATCGAGAATTTCATAAACCCGCCCCCGCCCAACAAACAATACACAAATTCAACGGCAAAAATCGAGAATTTCATAAACCCGCCCCCGCCCAACAAACAATACAAATGTACCCAAATGTGTCCTAAAAACATGATAAAAAATCCCCGACTTCTAGGGGGCGAATTCGCCAAAATTTAACGGCAAAAATCGAGAATTCCATAAACCCTTCCCACCCAACAAACAATACAAATGTACCCAATTTTTTAAGATTAAATGTTGCTTTAAATAACGGCGAAGGAGGGCGGGTTTATGAGATTGTTTATGGGTTTCATAGATGTCGGCGAACCCGCCCCTACAACAATTGTGACTTAGCCTTCGGCTGTCAACATATTAAATTGTTCGGTATCAATGCGATTTGCTTGATACAAAATCTCAGCTATTTCAGAAAGTGCTAGCACAGAATGTGCGCGATAACCGTTAGCCTTCAATTTATCTTTCACTCCCTGTTCGTGGTCAATCAAAACCACAATATCTTCCACATTCAACCCCGCAGATTTTAACTTCCCCGCACCTTCCATCACGCTTTTACCGCTAATCAAAATATCATCGACTACGACAATCGTTTCTCCAGGCTGAAAATGCCCCTCAATTAACTTACCCGCACCGTAGGTTTTCACTTCCTTGCGCGGGAAAATCATCGGGCGTTCCATTCGCAATGCTAAACCCGTTGCTGTAGGTAAAGAACCGTAGGGAATGCCCGCAATGCGATCGAATTTTAAGTCTTTGAGAATGTCTGCGTAGGCGCTGACAATTTGATGGAAAATTTGTGGAGTTGAAATGATTTTTCGCAAGTCAATGTAATATGGAAATACAGCGCCCGATGCTTGTACGTGGTCGCCAAAAACTACGCAGCCAATGTCATAAAGTTGCAAGATTAAATCGCGGTTGGGTTCCGGTTGCAAAAAGCAAACATCCGGTAGCCACAATTCGCAAGTCGGACTTCCTTCGATCGCGCGCAGCCTCTCTTTGTTAATATTATCCCGTAATTTCTCAATTTCTCGGCGTGGCTCTTTCCCCGCCAACAAACTTGGGGGGACTGGCAGCAATAAACCCTCACCATTCTTGCTTAAACCGGCCGCCAGCAGTTGCGCGAGGTCGTTTTCTTCTGTCAAGTGATTTTCTCCGGCGATGTCTCCTTCAACTAAAATCAGCCGTTCGGGAGCAGCTTGGCGGATTCGCGCCAACATATCCGGCATTACTCCTACTGCTAAACCCAGTTGTTCGGGAGTTCCC
Organism: Microcoleus sp. PH2017_08_TRC_O_A; assembly: GCF_020738665.1. Taxonomy (NCBI): domain Bacteria; kingdom Bacillati; phylum Cyanobacteriota; class Cyanophyceae; order Oscillatoriales; family Microcoleaceae; genus Microcoleus; species Microcoleus sp. PH2017_08_TRC_O_A. The sequence goes on along the minus strand of NZ_JAEQCE010000071.1, from coordinate 7,030 downwards.
CAAGTCTGAGATACTCGGACTAATTGCAAGTAGAAAGGGTTTTCTGCTGTCGGATATTCTTGCAATTCGGCGGCGGACGGGTTGGCCGTGGCACAGAGGACAAAGACTGTTTTTCCGGGATATAATAAAAATGGCGCTACTTCATCGAATCCCGCGTAAGGACTTAAGGTAACAGCGTCAAATTGCCAGTCTTGAAATACGGTTTTGGCAAACACGGCGCTGCTGTTTAAATCGCTGTGTTTGGCATCTAAAATTACTGGTATGTGTTCGGGAATAATTGTTAATATTTGTTGCAGCAGTTGCCAGCCGGGAATGCCGAGAGATTGATAAAAACCGAGGGTGATTTTGCAGGCGCAGATTAAATCGGCTGTTTGGTCGATCGCACTTTTGAGCCTTTTCAACAAATCAGTTACAAAACTTTGAGTTTCATCGACAGTCATCGAAACCAGTGCTGGCAAGGTTTCCGGGTCGGGATCGAGGGCTAAATACAGCAGACTTTGATTGATTTCAACAGCCGCTAACAGTTTATCAAAAAAATTTGTGCGATCGCTCATAGTTGGTTTGTTTGGTAACGAAAAATTACAAATTAACATCAGAAAGTGGGATTGGTGTTGTGCCGGAATAAACCGATCGCCGTTGAAGTTTAAATTAAGAATCTTTTATAATTGTAGAAGGTAAAGACCATGAAATCTGTAACTTTGGGAGCGATTTCATTCGGACTGATATTCGGGTTGGCTACAGCGGTGATTGCAGCGAACCCCCAGCAAATCAACCAGTTGCGGCAAACTAACCAATGTCCGGGATGCGATTTGAGAAGCATTCCCCTCCAGCAAGCGAGTTTAGCAAATGCCGATTTGCAAGGGGCAGATTTGAGAGGCTCGAATCTCAGAGAAGCTAATTTAGCTGGGGCAAATTTGAGTGGGGCTTCACTCAGCGGGGCTTCTTTGCGGCAAGCTAATTTAGCAGGTGCTGATTTGACTGATGCTAATTTGACCGGAGCCGATTTGACGGGGGCCAATTTGGAAAATGCTAAGCTGAAAGGGGCTACTTGGGTTGACGGTAGTATTAAATAAGCTGTTGTATCGCCTTTCTGGTGTAACATGAGCTGCTAATAGGGCATAGGGCATAGGGCATAGGGCATACCTCATTTATTTGAGAAAGGCTGTACACTTAAATTGAACTTTTGGGCAGCGTCGAAGGCTACCGCACAAGACTTAAAAGAAAATAAGTGTACAATAAATAAAACCCCAAGCTAAAGCAATGTCGGCTTTAGAATGTGGACAGTAATTCAACAGTTGACAGTTGACAGTTGACAGTTGACAGTTGATAGTTGGAAAGCGACTTCTACCTAAAACGAAGAGGATTGGAGTAATGAATAGTTTGAGTTTAATTTCTCCCTCAAAGGGTTCCGGCTTTCAACCAATTCTTGCTGGTAAATCGATCTAATTAAACGTGAAATACGGATAGCTAAAAAGCTGGCTGTGTATCTCTTTTCCCTCCTTCTTACTTCTCCCTTCTCCCTTCTCCCTTCTTCCTTCTTCCTTCTTCCTTCTTCTTTCTCCCTTCTACTTAATGATAAATTCGATCGACTTTTCGACTTGGGACGAGTTACTAAAACGCTACGTTGACGATTTCGGCCGCGTCAATTATCGGCACTGGAAAGCTGAAGGGGCGGAGGTTTTGAGCAATTGGCTGGGAACTTTGGCGGATGTAGATTTAGCTGCTATGACTGATGCGGATGCGCGGTTGGCGCTGTGGCTGAATGCGTACAATGCGATCGCAATTTCCCAAGTAATCGAAGTATACCCGATCGCCTCCATCCGTCCCAAAATTTTAGGAATCCCCAACTGGCTGGGCTTTCTGGAATTCTTCACCCGTTCAAATTCAATTATTGGCCGCAAAAAGTACAGTCTCAATCAAATCGAACACGCAATTTTGCGCCCGGAATTTGCCGAAGCGCGCATTCATTTTGCCTTAGTTTGCGTTTCCGTCGGATGTCCGTTGTTGCGCCGCGGCGCTTACTTCCCCGAGTCTGTGCGAACTCAACTGGAGACGGATGCGAATAGTTTTATCAAGAATCCCGATAAAGTGCGGTACGATGCTGGGAAAAAGACGCTTTATTTGAGCAAGATTTTTGAGTGGTACGGCGAGGATTTTGTCAAGAATGCGGGTTCGGTAGCTGCCTATGTGGGCGGTTATTTGGGCCCGGAGGTGGGTGTAAGCGATGAATGGGCGATCGTTTTTTTGCCCTATGATTGGAATTTAAATCAAGTTTAGAACCACCGCAGATGTAAAGCAGATGAACACGGATGAACGCAGATAATTTTAAGAGATTTTGCCTGATCTCTCGCTCTAGCAATACCTTTGAAAATCACTATAAACCAATCATATACTGGAATTGCAAAAATCGCCAACTATCTTGAAAATATCCGCGTTCATCCGTGTTTATCTGCCTTACATCTGCGGTTACTCTATCAATCAACAATTTAGGCAATTCAAGTTTACTGTCTTCAAACACTCCTGTGCAACTTCAGCAGGTGTCCCAACGTCCACTGACAATCGACCGACAAGTGACATTATTATAACAATCACAGTTAAAACACTCTGGAATATTGAAAATGATTTCAGATAAATTTCGGCGCGAGTTGCGCGCAGAAGCCAAACTCTGGGAAGCAGAAGGACTCATCGACAAATCTCTCTACCAACAACTTTCGGAACGATATCAATTTCACACTCTCGAAACCGCTTCCCGCAACCAATTTCTGAGCATTCTCATCGGTTTGGGGAGCATACTTCTAGGTATAGGAGTCATCACCTTTGTAGCAGCAAACTGGCAAGTTTGGTCGCGCGAAGTGAGAGTTGCAATGCTGCTAAGCGTTTTCGTTGCAGTCAATGTGGCGGGTTTTTATTTGTGGCGCATTCCCCCTTCCCAAAACAAAAACTTAAATCCAAGTATTTTACCCGCAACAAAAGGGCGAAACAAACTTCTCGGTGAAGGATTGTTACTGTTAGGTGCTCTGATTTTAGGAGCAAATATGGCGCTGATGGCGCAAATGTTCCACATTGGCGGTTCTGCTTACGGACTTTATCTAGTCTGGGGAATCGGAGTGTTGGGAATGGCTTACAGTTTGCGGTTGACTTCGTTGGGTGTTTTGTCGGCACTTTTAATCGGTTTCGGCTATTGGCTGGCGGTGTTAGATTGGTCTTCTAAAGTTGAGTTTTCTTGGCTGGAAGTTTTGGTGCGACAAATGCCAATCGCTGCGAGTTTGATGTTTGTGCCGTTGGCTTATTGGTGTCGATCGCGTGTTATTTTTACTATGGGTGCGATCGCCATAATTTTCTCATTACAAGTTTCTATTGCCCAAGCAGCAGATGGCGGCTGGGGTGCAGCAATATTTTGTGGTTTAGCGCCCGCTTTGCTGTGGGGATACGACGATGCGATGTGGCCGAAGTTGCACAGCAGACTGTTTCAACCTACCGCCCGCAGTTTAGCACTGCTGTACTTCGCCGGTCTGTTTTACTTTCTGTCTTTCCACTGGTTTTGGCAAGATTCGCCGACACCTAGACAAACCGGGCCTGATTGGGTTTTGTTGGCAAATGTCGCTGTTTTGGGTGGTTTAGCGGTGTTGGAGTGGCTGCATTTGGGACGTTTGGAGATGGGCCGCCGCACGCAAAAAGCAGTGAATTTGACTACAGGTGCGATCGCACTTTTCATTCTCGCCAGCGCTTTCATACCGTTTTTTCACCTGACTTTTACTCCAATTCCTCAATTAGCAACTTTTCTGTTTAATGTTTTATCATTTCTGCTCGCAGTCGGCTTAATCCGAGAAGGTTTAGCTTTAGGAAACCGTCAGAGTTTTTGGGGAGGAATGGTATTGATAACTTTGCAAATTATCAGTCGAGTCTTTGAATATAACACAGAATTGTTGCTCAAATCTTTTGTATTTGTATTGTGTGGAATTGGCGTAATTGCCGCTGGCTTGTGGTTCGAGAAACACTTCGCTAAAATCGATGATTAGAAGTCAGATAGTTGTTTCACTGCAATCCGATCTTCCTAGCCCCTCGATCGAAGCATGGTCGTTTTATTGTTATCCTAAAAATTAGGTACGTTGTTGGGCTTTAGCCCTCTTTGTCTATACGTCTCAAGGAGGCTCAAGCCCAACAACATACCAATTAATCACAAATTCCCAAATACTAATATGAATACCGAAAACTCAGAAACAACCAACACTTTAATTCAGTCCCCATCCTTCACCCTTCCCCCCACTGCAAAACGGCTTCCCACGTGGCGGCTGTGGATTCCATTGATTTTACAAATTGGACTGATTGCCGCAGTACCGGCTCCAGCAGTGTACACTTTTGTTACTGGCAAAACCGTTGTCTTGCAAACTGCACCAGTAGACCCCTACGACTTTTTGCGCGGATATTACCAAGTTTTGAGTTATGATATTTCCGATCGCACAAATCTCGAAAAGCTCCCCGGCTGGCAAGATTTACCAGGAAAACTAGAGAAAATACCTTGTCCGCGCGGAGTTGTTTGCGAAAAACAAATATACCGTGTCAACCAAAATATCAGTTTTTATGTAATCTTAGAAGCGCCAAAAGCCGCGACAAATTCTGTCCGCCCCCAAGCTTGGAAACCGACGCGCGTCAGTCTCAAAAATCCCCCAAATTTGCCAGCCAATCAAATCGCCATTCAAGGCAAATATAACGGTTCGCGCATGGAATACGGCTTGGAAACTTATTATATGCCCGAGAATGAAAGGGAAAAAGTCAATGACGAGATTAGCGAAGCTCAACGGAAGCAGCGGCAGTCTTTTGTCGTAGAAGTCAAGGTTGACAAAACAGGCCATGCTGTGCCTGTGAGTTTGTGGGTGCGCGATCGCAATTATCGATTTTAGCCGGTTTTGGCACAAGCACGCGCGACGTAGCTATCCCGTAGGAAATCGACCTTACAACCTGGCTTTGAGTGTTTTTGCTTAGATATGACTGGGTAGTGGGCTTCACGACTTTCAAGCCCAAATCCTGTAAAATCGACCTGTGGGAGACAATATCCGTTACAATTGGCGATCGGATGTGAATTCAATTGCCGACAACTCAAGAGAATCCATTAAGATATATAAGACTTGCACAAATCTTGCGAATTCAAGGTTGCAAGTTCAGACTCTACTGGAGCTTCTCATGTTAGCCGAGCTAATTTCTGCCAGACGAATACTCAAAGCCCAACTCCTCGACTTCTTAGGACTTCCCGACAATTCTCAAGACCAAACAGATCGCATCGTCAGCACAATTGTATCAGTGCTGGAAGCAAATGCAGCCGAACAAGAAAGATTTTGGGAGACCTTCAAAAGTGAATTAGCCGTCGATCCGGTAGAATTAGAAGCAATGCTCAAGTGTTCAGCAGCAGAACGCCAGCAATGGATCGAACAAGGCAGGCTCCCGATCCTAGAATACCGCTCTTTCCGCAAATCGGGAATTCATTTAGAATATCCCGTTCACGACAGAAGATTCATCTTAACTCTCACGCCAACTGACATTGATAACTGGCGCAAAGAACCCAAAGGACTGATTAAAAATCCTCGCCCAACAGCCGAGCCAATCAATACAGAAAACTCCGAACAAAACGAACAATCGCGAGGAGCTTTTAGTGCAGCGTGGGAAAAAATTATTTCCGACTGGAAAGAACAAGGTTCGGCGGAAATTTCAGCAACTTTCCAGTTAGCTTACTGGACAGTTTGGGCGTCGCGGTGGGCAAAAGAAAATCAGCTTAACAGCTTTAAAGCAATTAAATCTAACGAAGTCTACGAAATTTACGAAATTCACCAGCAAGAATGGTACGAGCGCAAAAATCAAGCAGTCAAATTACTGATTGAAATGCCCTATGCGATGCTTTACTTTTACCGTCCTCCCGGTGCTGACAAATTATATCTCGAACTGTGCGACGACCACCAGGACATGATGAAAGATGACTACTATTGGGATAAGTGGGATTTTTTCTATCAAAACCGGAAACTGGTAAATAAGTGTCGCGAATGCGTGTACTGTGAAACAAAGGATTATTATTCGCTTTACTACCTGGAAATTAAGAGCGATAAGTTTCCAGATTTTAGTTTTTCTTACCACACGCCGTACACAATCGGTCGCAAATTTTTGCCACATCCCGAAACGCTTCCTGCTGTAGACCACGTAGAACAAGATGGTATTTTTCGGTTTGGCCGCCCGCTACTAGAACAGGAGAAAGTTATTCACACAGAAAAGGATGTATTGCTTAAGTTTGAAGCAGCTTTGGCTGAAGCGAAAAAGTTTGTTTAGTCAACAGTCATGGACGCAAATGTCACATTAAATCCAGGTACGTAGTTGCGCTTGAGCGCTCTTTGATCTATATAAAGAAAGAGCGCCCAAGCGCAACTACGTACCTATTTTTGAACTTGCTCTTTCCTAGATATACAGAAAGAGCGCTCAAGCGCAACAACGTACCTATTTTTTAACTTGCTCTTGCTTATATATAAAAGAAAGAGCGCTCAAGCGCAACAACGTACCTATTTTTTAACTTGGATAACTTGAATGCTGCCGCCAGCATAAAGTTTAGGTTGTTCGCTTTCTTCTGAATTGTAGAGTTGAAATCCCACTTGGGCCAACAAACTCTCCAAGTCAGTTTCAATCAACTGCCAAGCAGTTTCAGTCTCAAACAACCACAAAAATACAGCCAACCCCGGCCACAATAGCAGATTTGTGGGCCGATGAAAATCTACCAAAGTGAATAGACCACCGGGCTTGAGCACGCGGTATACTTCTTGAAAAATTTGCCTCAACTGTAACGGCTGCATTTCGTGCATCGCAACGCTGCTGTGTACTAAATCAAAATGATTGTCGCCAAAAGGCATCGATTCGGCAAAAGCTTCTACATAATTGGCTGATGGCACATTTTTTCGGCGTTGCTGAACTAGGGTATGATGAAATGGTCGTCGGAGCGTCACAAATCACACACATTTAAAAGGAATATTATGCAATGCCCGGAATGTCAGTCTAC
>NZ_JAEQCE010000008.1:0-76242 GCF_020738665.1 Microcoleus sp. PH2017_08_TRC_O_A | reverse complement strand
CAACTCCCGTGGCTTTGGTTGCTCCTTCCATCAACGGTTAATTTTTAACTCTTGATTGACAAAAAGCGCTCCTAGAAATAGGGGCGCTTTTTGTTTGGGGAAAAATAATTTTGGGAACGATCAGACTCGGCGGTTGAAACCGCGTCTACACAAACAAAGTCTGCCTCCGCAGACTAAAGAATAGAATATTAGACTCGGCGGTTGAAACCGCGTCTGCATAAACAAAGTCTGCCTCCGCAGACTAAAGAATAGAATATTAGACTCGGCGGTTGAAACCGCGTCTACACAAACAAAGTCTGCCTCCGCAGACTAAAGAATAGAATATTAAGATAGACTCCAAGTTTTGGAAGTCGTATATTATGGAAGAGCGATCGTAAAAGGTAAGTCAAATGGTTGTCGCAATTTCTAAAGCAGGATTGGGTACAGGTGCGGCTTTCCTGTCAAACGTGACATGGGAGACTCTGGAAAAGTTGGATGCAGATTTGGCGGAAACAGGGGCGCGTTTAACTTATTTGGATGGGTGTTTAGAAATTATGGCTCCTTTATCTGATGCTCATGAAGAACCTAAAAATACTTTAGGTCAGGTTTTAGAAATGTATATGCGGACGAAAGACATTCGTTTCTATGGGCGCGGTAGTACAACTATCGGGATGAAGGAGTTGGGTGCACGGAAAGAACCAGATGAGTCTTATTGTTTGGGTACGCGCAAGTCGGTTCCAGATTTGGCGATCGAGGTGACAGTGACAAGTGGTGGAATTGATACGCTGGAAATCTATCGTCGGGTGGGTGTGCAGGAGGTTTGGTTCTGGGAGGATGGGGTAATTTCGGTTTATTGTTTGCGCTCTACGGGGTATGAGTTGGTTAGTAAGAGTGAACTTTTGCCGGAGTTGGATTTGCGATCGATCGAGTTTTATTCGCGGATGGCGGATCAATATGATGCGGTGAATGCTTTTGTGCGATCGATGATTTAACAAACCCGGCGGTTGAAACCGCGTCTACAAAAACAAAGTCTGCCTCCGCAGACTAAGAAATAAATGGGTGGAATGTTACTTGGATTGAATATATTCTTTAAATACAGGATTAATCTGAAATTGCGATCGCCCTCCTACTAACATTTTTTGCACTAAGCCACGCCGCGCTAAAGATTGTATGGCTTGCCACAATTGCGATCGGGATAATTCACTATCTGCTGGTGCGTGGGAAATATCTACCGCATCATCTTGACTTGCTAACCAGTAGAACGCCTTTTTTTCCGAGTCTGATAAACGCTCTAGGTGAGATTCTAAAAGGGGTTCTAAGTCACCTAAAAATAAATCTGTTCCATCCGCTAAAAACAGGGAAACGCTACCATCAAATAATTCCCAAATTGTTGCAGCGATGATATTTAGCCAGGAAGGATGTCCTTGATAAAAGGCGATCAAGTCTGACCATTTTTCCTCATCAGCTAATCCTTTTTCTCTGATAATTTCTGCGGCTTGTTCTCCTAAGCCTTTGAGGTGTAATGTTCGTGCGGGTCGGTTTAGTGCTTCTAAAGCAGTAATTTCTCTGGGTTTTTCCCAACTGAGGAGGATTAAACAACTCTGATGAGAGGATGTGGCAATTTGTTTGAAAAATTTGCCGTAATCTTCATAGCCTGTTAAATATTGACCTGCTAATTGACTGCTACTAAAAATATTTTGTACGTCATCAAGGATTACTAAACAGCGAGAGGATCGGAAATAATCGATGATTGTGGGTAATGGGGGTTGTGGCGATCGCCCAAAAAATTGCTTGAGTTCGGTTTGGAGGCTTAAAAGTGTGGGTGTGTTGGTGAGACTTAACCAAATAATATAATCAAATTCGGTTTGAATTTGTTCGATGAGTTTGAGGGCGATCGCGCTTTTGCCAATTCCACTTAAGCCGTAGACGGTAATCAGGCGGGTGTGGGCTTGTAATATCCATTGTTTGAGGGTGGAGAGTTCTGAGGTGCGATCGTAAAAGCTGGTTAATTCGGGTGCGTCTGTTAAATCGATTATTGGGGATTGATTTTGGGGAGAGTCGGGGGGAAAGGGCGATCGCTCTTTAGTATCTTCTGCATCTTGCCTTTTTTCACTACAAATATTGATATGACTATTAATGTAACCAACAATCTGTGAACCATTATTGTTGTAAATATTAGATAATGCTTTTCTTTCTAAAATAGAGCGAACATTCATCTTATTGATATCTTCTCCTAACACATCCGATATAGTCTGCCATAATTCCGAAGCTATATTTTTAACATGGGACTTACTGCGATGGCAGGTTCTCGCAATTTCTTCATATTTTAATCTTTGCCAAGCGCCTTCTAAGATAGCCGTTTGCACAGAGTCGAGGCGTTTTCCAGTTTTGGTAAATACAACGTCATCCGTCCAATGTAAGAGTTCCTCAGTAGTCATAGATTGAGTTAGGGTTGAAGTCTGGCTTAAGATTATCTTAATTTATCATACTTTTCCGTACCTTGACAACGTAATCATACCTGATCACCTAGAAAATCAAAAAACTCCTGACTTTATCGTACTTTTTAGAGTTGTAATATTTTTTTTTGCGTAATAAACTAAGCTGAATGAAGCAAGACTTACCATCCTTAATAAAAGTATTACTTGTCATATCATGTTTGAACTATCTAAAGTTTTTGATACTGGCTACTATTCCAAAATGAATCCTGATTTACAAGCGGCAGGGTTAGTAAATCCAGAACAATTATTGAACCAGTTCCGTCAGTTTGGTGTCAATGAAGGGCGGAGCTTTTCGCCTTATGTTGACTTGGATTTTTATGCCGCAGTGAATCCAGACTTAGCGGCTATCGGTTTGAAAAATCCCAAAGAGTTACTTGACCATTTAATTACTTATGGCATTAATGAAAAACGTCGCTTCTCTCCCAAGGTTGATTTAAACTTTTATGGTGCTGCTAATCCAGACTTAAAGACAGTCGGACTGACTACAGGGGAACAGTTGTTCGATCACTTAATTAATTATGGCGCAAAAGAAGGAAGACAACTTATTACCTCTGGTTCTTCACCATCTCAAGGTATTCCAACTAACACGGGATTATCTCCGTCACCCAACGTTCCTCAAATACCTGTTCCACCTGTTCCTTCTTTCATATTTGCGGATTTTGTTGCTAGCAGTAGTCTTTCAAGCAAACTATCTAGCAGTTCTTTAGAATATGATATTAATGGAATATTAAGCACAGGCTTACAAAGTGCGATCGCTCAACTAAAAAAGTTTGTTAATGAGCCTGCTTTTTCTGAAAAGATGACTATCGCTTTTGGAGAAAGAATTGATTTAGAGTCGGCGACATCTTTAATTCAAAACTTATCTAATGGTCAATTTTCACCTCAAATTGAGATTCTTTCACTTAAAGATATCAATGGCAATAATGGCGCTTTTGATGTTCTAACAAATACAATTTACATTTCTGAAGATTTCCTGCTGCAAAATGCCAATAATCCAGACGCGATCGCTAGTGTCCTTCTTGAAGAAATTGGTCATTCCATTGATTTTCGTGTCAATGCGATCGATGCTGTAGGTGATGAAGGAGAAATTTTTTCAGCTTTGGTTCGAGGTACTACTTTGAGTCAGAGAGATGTTGTAGCTTTAAAGTCTGAAAATGACCAAGTTACTATCAGTCCCAATGGACAGTCTATTTTAGTTGAAACATCAGCCTCAGCGTGGACAACTACTGTTTGGGACTGGAACTGGAATAAACTAGGCGACACTACTTTGTTTAAACGTAATGATGGATTAAATGGTGTGAATGTAGACTGGGGAACCGGATCTGTGGCGGGACGTTCGGACTATTTTATCGCTGGAATGTGGAATTACTCTTACTTTGATGCCAATACAACCTATAATTTTCGTGTCAAAGCAGATGATGGATTTTCTTTATTTGTGAGTTCGGATGGTAAAAACTGGAAGAATTTTATGAATCAATGGGAGTTTGCTTACAAAGAAAATAACAATTACCAGACTTTCAAGGACTATCCTTTTAGACCTACCACCAGTGGGTATCATTATGTTTTTGCTTATGTTTATGAACAAGAGCGTGATGCGTATTTTGATCTTTCTTGGGATAATGGATTGGATAATAATCGCAGCGATTTGAATTATGCAAACGGTGATACAACGCTTCAATATATGTACGAAGAGATGAGAAATAATGCTTCAAGTGATTATGTTAAGAACATAAAAAACTTTAAAGATCAATGGTCGAATCCTTATGCTCAAAACATAGCTTATGGTCTGTGGCGAGATAAAGTGTCTGATGGTCAAGAATGGGATCACAAGCCCAAATTAGAGTCTGATTTAAATTTGAAAGGTACAAATTATGGTTATCTTGTCTGGGGAAATAGCGATCGAGAGTTCTATTACGATATCTGGTCAAATATTCACTACGGTTACGTTGGAAAAGCGGCCGGCTATTCTGACTGGGAGTTACAAGTTTTTTCAAGTATAAATGATTTAGGTAAACGCAATGTAGACTTTAAGGATACCAACGCAATCAAGTTAGGCATTGAGTTATGGAATGAAACAGGCGGTAATCCAAATAATTTAACACCTGAAAAATTGCGACAAAAAGTGATTAGCAAGGCATCCGAACTTAACACAATTAATCTCTAAAAAAACGATAATAATTGCTCTTTATAGCTAATTTTTAGCTTGAAATAACAAGAGTAGAAGAAGGGCGATCGCCCTTCCCGTACCATCCCCAGTCCCAGAAGAAGCGCGATCCTTTTATTTAATATAATTGACAAAACCCTCTCAACTTTAGAGGTGCTCCCAATCACTAATATCAACTTTAGCCTGTCGCAAAATCTTAGCTAAAAAGTTGGGACTGATATCACCTTGATGAGGATTGGGGATGGTAATGCGAAGGTTATCTTTCAACATGAACTGATGCCTTTTTCCCGAATAGGGGCCGTCAAATCCCAGTTGTTTCAGGTAATAAATTAAGTCTCGACGTTTGATTGGTTTTAAAGGGGGCATCAGGCAACATCTTTGGTAATTGTAAGGTCGATATTATCGAGGACGGGTAAAGGAAGATTCAGGGTGAGACTAAGTAAAATCCAGTCTTCTAATACCTCTTGCAATTCTTCTCGACAAGCTTCGAGACTTACAGCATTTGCATAGACTCCCTCACAGATGGGAATTTCTCCGTAAAAAGTCCCATCATTAGGGAAAATTTCATACTTAGCTTGCTTCATGGCAGCTTGGATGTAGTTAGTTAACATATTAAAGCACTTTCCTTATTAGCAATACAACGAAAGAAAATCACGCCGTTTCCATTGAGATTACGATCGACTAAAAAATTCATGGCTGAGACTTAAGTTTGGTTTTGGCTGCTTGAAGTTTTGCTCGAATAGATTCTTCACCAGCTTTGGGTGGTTGGGCGGCAATCCCTGCACTGTAGTGGTCGAAAACTCTGCACAAAATTCAGCCAGCGATCGACTTTATTGCCAGTAATGTCTAAAATAGGGATAGAACGAGTCCTTGATATTGGCCGCCCAGCCTCCTCCTGAGAATATTCGATCGCACTACGCTCTGGTTTGCCTAAACCGTAAGTATTCGCAATATCTCCAGCCAACTGACAGGTGATTCTGAATGTCCCCATGCTAATTCTGCCATTTCCGGCCCTGTACTCCCAATCTCTAAAGCCAGCCCTAGGTATCTCCTGGCAATCAGCATAGGTCACCTCAAACATCTTAGCAATATGCACGTCATAGAGGCGCAACTGACCCCCACAGGCAGATTTTGTGGTGTCCGTCTCTGACACCGTAAGGGTATAGGTTCCTTCCCCGTGTTGCAGTCTCATCGGAACCTTTGTCTGGGCGATCGCCCCCGGTATCCGCTGAATGACGGTGACATATCCCCAACTCATAGTAATAGCGGTCAAGCTGGTGAGGAATAATTCTTTCGCGCCTCTCATTTATCTCTTAAAAGCTATAGCCTACTTGTAGCATATATTTAATTTTACTATAACTGTAATCTTTAATAAAAATTAAACCAGAAAGAATTGGTTTAAAGCCTGTCCCCGATCGGGAGAAATTAAAATCAGACTATTCATTACTCCAATCCTCGGACTTCCAGGTAGAGGTCGCTGTCCCAGGTCAACTGTCAACTGTCAACTGAATGAAGGTTATACCTAAATTTTATGTATTGAACCAACTGCCAAACTATAGGATCGTAACTATTGATGGGCAGATTTATTTCGTCAAAGGCGATCGGCTCGCTCAGCACTGAAATTGGACATCAAGAAATAATCAAACCAGGAGTGAGCCGTTGGTCAGACGCCGCTCCAAATATGCAATTTAAATGCAGAATTGTTTGCCAGCCAACGCTACTTGAATTTATCCTCAAACAAGCAACGCTGCTAACAGATTTTTTACCAGAAATAATTGGTTGAAAGCCTCTCACGAGTGAGGGAGAAATTAAAATCAGACTATTCATTACTCCAATCCTCGGACTTAAGGGTAGAAGTCGCTCTCAAACTGTCAACTGTCAACTGTCAACTGTCAACTGTTGAACACTTCCCCGCCTGAAGACACCTGGTGTTCGTGGTACTTTCTGTAACTTACGCTTTTAGGCTAAGTTAGAATGGCAAATTTCTACCAGTATTCAAAACTATGCCATCAGCAGTACCAGTTAAGATCGTAATCACAACCCCAACCCCAACCAGCCCGGGTACCAGGCCCGGAGGCTCTGCTACCGCTCGCAATGGCACCAGCGGCCCTGACTCCCTCAGCGGTACTGCCGGCGCTGACTTGATCTTCGGTTTGGGAGGCGCTGACAGCATTTTAGGTTTGGGGGGAGACGATAGCCTCTACGGCGGTGACGGGGACGACTCAATACAGGGCGACGCTGGTAATGATTTGCTGTTCGGCGGTGCAGCCCGCGACAGCGTTTTGGGCGGCGCGGGCGACGATACTTTCTACGGGGGGAAAGGTGCTGACTCGGTAAGCGGGGATGATGGCAATGATTTGCTGTTTGGCAACCAAGACAACGATACTTTGTTGGGCGGCGCGGGCAATGATACGTTTTTTGGCGGTGCAGGCGATGACTCGCTGTTTGGTGGCCTGGGCGATGATTGTTTGTCGGGCGATCGCGGCAGAGATACTTTAACTGGTGGCGCAGGGAATGATACTTTTTCGATCGGGCGATCGGCAGATGGCGATGTGATTACCGATTTTACTGTTGGTACGGATAAAATTCGCTTGAGAGCCGACCTCACTTTTGCCGAACTCACCATTTCTGCTGGGCCCGGAACCGTGCCGAGTACAATTGTTCAGTTTACAAGTACCAAGGAAACTCTGGCTACTGTATTGGGAGTTACTATCTCTCGGACGGACTTTATTTTTTAATTGGGAATGGGGATTGGTAATTGGTAATTGGTAATTGGTAATTGGTAATTGGGCTTGCAGGTTCTTTTGAGTTTTAAGTTTCAATATTTAACTTTTTAACTCAAAACCGGGAAGCGTTGCGACCAACAAAGTAATCTCAAAACTTTTCTTTTTCCTTCTTTCTTGTTCCTTGTTCCATTTTCCCTCGAATCGATTTTCATTAAATCCGTTACATCTGAGATCTTGCACCAATGTCGATAAGCCCTTGAGGAACAGGCAAGATGCCTGTTCCACCAGAAAAATCATCTTTTGTGGAACAGGCATCTTGCCTGTTCTTGAGAATGGTACAAGATGTGAGTTACATCCGTTATACAATCCCTTGCCGAACTTCCTTCTTCCTTCTTACTAATGACTATTGACGGTTTTCTCAATCTCAACAAACCTGCGGGCATGACATCTCACGACTGCGTGGGGCGAGTGCGCCGAATATTGAAACTCAAACGAGTGGGACACGGAGGAACCCTCGATCCGGCTGTGACTGGCGTTTTGCCGATCGCCCTGGGAAGAGCAACCAGACTGCTGCAATTCCTCCAACACCACAAAGCTTACCGAGGTACGATTCGGTTTGGCTTAACTACCGCTACGGACGATTTAGAAGGAGAAATCCTGAATTCTAAACCTGTCCCGGAGTTGAGTTTAGAACAAGTGCAAGCTGCACTGCCGAATTTTATCGGCAAAATAGAACAATTTCCGCCGAGTTTTAGTGCGGTTCAGGTGGGAGGAAAACGGCTTTATGAGTTAGCTAGAAAAGGCGAAACTGTGGAAGTTGCGGCTAGGAATGTTGAGGTGTTTCGGCTGGATATCTTGGATTGGCGGCCCGGCGATTTTCCAGAATTGGATTTGTCGATCGCCTGCGGGGCGGGTACTTACATTCGGGCGATCGCCAGAGACTTGGGCGCACTCTTGAATGCCGGCGGTACTTTGGCTGGTTTGACTCGCACCGAAAGCAGCGGTTTCTCGATCGACCAAAGTCTCACGTTTGAAGAATTAGAAGTGCAATTGCAGGAGAATACATTCAGCCCGATTTTGCCATCGGCGGTTTTGAGACACTTAGGTGCGATCGTCCTTTCTCCTGAATATACCAAACGCTGGTTTCAAGGACAGCGCCTCCCCATTCCCGAAACGCCCGTAGAAGCGGAGGACAGTAGCAAACATCCCTCTGAAAACTTAAGCTCCGAATCTCCCTATCACTTGCAAGTTTACGATCGAGATGGTAATTTTTTAGGTATCGGTCAAGTAGCAAACTCCGAAACAAATACCATATTGTCTCCTCAAATTGTCTTTTAGCGATCCAAGAGGGGGAAATAAAAATAGGTAGACAGGACAACATTTTGCAATTAATTTAATCAAACGCTGAGGTCAAGATTGTGAAAGTATTGCTGATCGGATTAATTCGAGGCTACAAAATGGGGATTTCTCCTTATTTGCCTAACGCCTGTAGATTTCAGCCCACTTGTTCCCAATACGCGATCGAAGCCATAGAAAGATTTGGGGCGGCCCGCGGCGGAGCGATCGCAGTTAAGCGCATTTTGCGCTGTCATCCTTTTCATCCAGGGGGTTACGATCCCGTACCTCCCAAAGATAGTCATTAGTCATTAGTCATTAGTCATTAGTCATGTTTTGCTGTCCCCGCCGAGCGAACGTCCAACGTCCAACGTCATGTTTTGCCAGCGTCTCCCCCGAGCGAACGTCCAACGTCATTAGTTATTAGTCAACTGTCAACGCATCCTTATAGCTAAAACTCCCGAGGGGAATCATACCTTTTTGAGATTTGAGATTTAAGATTTCGGAATACCGGATCAATTAAGGATTTCGATCGCACTTATAGTTGCAT
This sequence comes from Microcoleus sp. PH2017_08_TRC_O_A, assembly GCF_020738665.1. Classification (NCBI taxonomy): domain Bacteria; kingdom Bacillati; phylum Cyanobacteriota; class Cyanophyceae; order Oscillatoriales; family Microcoleaceae; genus Microcoleus; species Microcoleus sp. PH2017_08_TRC_O_A. The sequence continues at coordinate 66,990 of NZ_JAEQCE010000008.1, read as the reverse complement.
TATTTTGGAGAAATTGTATGAATACCCGATCGGGTTAAACTCGCATCAGGTAGTGTGTTTTTTTGAACACAATTCAGTAATATTACTGTTTTTTTCCCAAACTCAGCAGCGATATAATAGGGAAAACAGGAGTACAGGGGATGCGAGTTGATATGTCTGCTACCGCAATCGGGTACAAAATGCTGTCTCATACTTTGGCAGTCCTCAGCCAGAAACAAGCAACGGGAAAACTGCTATTAGAGCAAGGTGAGCAACAGTGGCAACTATACTTTTTTCAGGGTAGTTTGGTTTATGCCACAGGAGGAGCGCACAGAGCGAGGCGCTGGTACAGGGCTATTGGACAACACTGTCGCAACTTTCAAGTGGATCTTAGAGATCTGGAGGCTCGGGAACTGTGGGAATATCAACTGATTCAGCAAGGGCTAGCGGCCAGCGAAATGAGTTTGCAACAAGCTAAGGCGATCGTCCACAGCAGCGTTTCCGAAGTATTCTTTGCTCTGATCGGTCAATCGGGTTTGCGTCGGGAGTGGCGTCCGTCGGAAAAATATTTTTCTAAAGTAATCTCTTCTTTGCTGCTGTCTGTAACGGAAGTAGAACAAATTATGTACTCTACAGAACTAATTTGGCAGAAGTGGAAAGGCATGGGTTTGTGGCTGGTAGAACCAGAACAAGCACCCCTTTTAAAAGCGTCTGCCCAGTTGCAGGAAAATCGATTTAGTTCTAACTCTTTGATAGCTTTGGCTAACGTATTTAACGGCGAGAATACTCTTTGGGATATTGCATTGAAGAAAAAGCAGTGCGTGACAGTCGCAACTCGCGCTTTAGTTAATTACATGAAGCAGGGTTTAGTAAATTTCCGCACAGTACCAGACTTACCGTCGCCTATAGAACAGTGGCGCCTTGCTGCGTCGATGGCTGGGCAGGTTCGCCCTTTGATTGCCTGTATCGATGACAGTCCGACAGTATGCGAATTTTTACAGCAAATTTTATTGCCGGCGGGGTATCGAGTTCTAAAAATTCAAGATCCGATGGATGGAGTGGGCATCATTGCCAAACAAAAGCCTGCTTTAATTTTTATGGACGTGGTAATGCCGAAGACAAACGGCTTTGCTTTGTGTAATTTTTTGCGACAAACACCGAGTTTTCGGGAAACTCCGATCGTGTTTTTGACTGGTAAAGACAGTATAATCGATCGCACGCGAGCCAAACTTACAGGTGCTTCCGATTTTTTGAGCAAGCCGCCCAATCCGGAACAGGTTTTGCAAATAGCTCAGAAGTATTTAAAGGTAAAAGGCGATCGCAACCCTTTAGGAATTCGCCCCCACGATTTACTGAATTCGCGCCAACTTACTTTGGCAAATTCTTGAACCAAATTTATGCTCAAAAAGCATCGCTTATCCGGTGCGTCAGTCTCTGGCGCACCTTAGACGTATTATAATAAAGACGCAACTAGATTTGATAAATAAATCTTTGAGGCGCGAGTGTATAATTTTTCTGGATTTCACAGCCAGGGATTTTAGTAAATCCGCCCAGCCTGTATAGATTCTAATGCTTCGGACTTGATATTCATGATGAGCGATCGAACTCCGCAGGTAAGCGTGGTGATTCCGGCTTACAACTGTGCTGCTTACGTCGGCCAAGCCGTAGATAGCGTGCTGCACCAAACCTATACTGACTGGGAAATTATTGTAGTAGACGACGGTTCCCGAGACGACACCAAATTAGTTTTAGAGCAATATGGCGATCGCATTCGCTACATTTACCAACAAAATCAAGGAGTTTCCATTGCCCGAAATCGCGGCATCGAACTAGCGCAAGGAGAATTCATCGCCTTTCTCGATGCAGATGACTACTTTTTACCCGAGAAATTAGCAGCACAAATTGCTGTATTTAGAGCGCAACCAAATCTAGGAATAGTCCACAGCGGCTGGCGTCAAGTCAACAGCATAGGCGAACCTATCAAAGATGTCAAACCCTGGGAAAACGTCCCTAAATTAGACTTAGAAATGTGGCTGCGGTGGAAACCAGTATTGCCCAGCGCGATGATGTTTCGCCGCCATTGGTTAGAGCGAGCGGGCGGTTTCGATCCTCGATTTCCACCAGCCGAAGATACAGATTTAGCGCTGCGTTTAGCCTTAATGGGATGCGAAACAGAGTGGCTGCGACAAATAACAGTTTGCTACCGCCAGCACGAACAAAGTGCCATGTACAAAGGTTTACCGCAGGCTAAATCCTTGGCGGCGGTAATGGACAATTTTTTTGCGCGGCCCGAAGTGCCGGATAAAATACGTTTGTTGGAAAAGCAAATCAAGTACAGTACGTTGGTTTGGATTGCTTGGTATTTGCACCGCACCGGTCATCCTGTTGAGATGGCAGAATTTTTGCAGCGTTCTTGGAATTATACGCCTTATTTGCCAGTGGAAACAGTAATTAATTGGGCGGAGTGTTTTACGGAATTTTCGCAGGATACTGGCAATGAATTGGATGCAGATTTATTAACTCAATCTCCCGAATGGCAGCAGTTAATGCAGTGGACAATTCTCAGCAGCCATACTACAATAGGTTTGTAGTGAGGACTTTAGTCCTTCTTTCCGAGGACTAAAGTCCTCACTACGAACCTTTTTGTTACCAATTCCACCTCAGATTGGTAAATAAGGTTTTTTTAACGAACCGCGAAGACGCGAAGGACACGAAGAAAGAGAAGAGAAAAAGTGCTAAAGTTTTTTGGCAATATGAAATGCTGAAATATAGGAAGCTTTGATGATATTTTCGCAGTTTTTTGCTAACGCTTCCCGCAAACTTGCCAACAAAGAATTTTTCGTGCCATCGTCTAGCGCGATGTACTCTGAGTAAGTCTGCAAAAGATTCAGATAATCCTCAATGCTGTAGGTAATTTCACATACTAACTGTTCGTAAATTAAATCCTCGTACAGGCCTGAGTCGATGATATTTTGTCCGAGTTCTTTGATACTTTCTGCTTGATTGGCTCTTTCTTTGGCATGATATACTGCTAGAGACGGAGCTTGATTTTGATAAACTTCATCCAAAACTCGGTAAACTTCATCTTCTGGCAAAACTCCGGCATTCCAGAGCAAAATCAATGAACCTTTATCTTTTAATACGGCGGCCGTTTTTTGATAGCGAATCTCCGGTGACACCCAATGAAAAGAAGTCGCCGCCAGTACAGCATTGAATTTATCAGCTTCTAATTCCCACTCTTCCAAAGTTTGATTTTTAATTTCTACAGATGGATAAGTTGCACAGTTTTGTTGTGCTAGCTGACAAGCTGGCTGACTGGGTTCGAGACAAAGCATTGCAAAACCTAATTCCGCAAACGGAACAGTGGCTATTCCGGGGCCACATCCGATTTCAAGAATGTTGGCATTTGAGGGGAGTTCGGCTAATTCAACAACGCGATTAATTAGTTGTTGAGGATAGCGCGGTCTAGTTTTGTGGTAGAAACCTGCGATTTGGCTGTACCAATTTTTTCGCTGTTCGTAACTGTAGGTGGCGATATATTCGCTATACCAATCTTGGGGTTTTTCTGATTTATTTGCCATTGTTAAATCTTTCTTTTCTCTTCTCCTCTCTTCCTTCGCGTCCTTTGCGTCTTCGCGGTTCGTTCAAACTACTTATATTAAAATGCGAGATTATCCTTCAGTTTCAGCTTCTGTAAAAATTGGCGGTCACAGTTCACAAATTGGCAATTCCCAACCAGGAAAAAGTTCTGATACCGTCAAAATATCTCCATTACCCAGAACAGTTGATTATTCTTTAGCAGAAAAGGAGTTGCCGCAGCTACAGCTTTGGGCTGCATTGGGATTGTGGAATCGGAAACCTCCGCCCATCAAGTCTTCTGAATAATCTAAGGTGAGCTCGTTGAGATATTTTAAGTGCTGGGGGTCGATCGCAACTTGAACTCCCTCGGACTCGCAGAGAGTGTCTTCTGGGACGGGTGCATCGTCAAATGCCATTGTATAAGACAAACCGGAACAGCCGCTCGATTCCACGCCCAGACGAAACAAAGCATTCGGGTTCGGATACTTTGACTTGAGGCGCTTTACTTCTGTCGCTGCTGTTTTGCTTAGATGAATCATTAATTTTATTTGGTTACTGGTTACTGGTTATTGGTTACTGGTTATTGGTTACTGGTTACTGATTGGTGCGAATAACAAATAACAAATAACAAATAACAAATAACCAGTTTATAGGTTATTTAGCCTTAGATTCTGTCCGCGCATAATCGTCTTGAAAGCGCACAATATCATCTTCTCCGAGATATTCACCATTCTGCACTTCAATTAAAACCAGGGGAATCACTCCCGGATTTTCCAGACGGTGAGAAATACACTGTGGAACATAGGTAGACTGATTTGTAAATAGAACTTCTTCGGTTTCGCCACAAGTAACTTTTGCAGTACCGGAAACTACGATCCAGTGTTCGCTGCGGTGGTGGTGCATTTGCAGGCTGAGGCGGTGTCCCGGCTTGACTTCGATCCGCTTAATTTTGTATCCCGGGCCTTCTTCAAGTGTTGTAAAAGAACCCCACGGGCGTGATTCTGTAGCGGAAATTCCGTTGGGTGCAGCAGATGCGAGCAGAGTTAATGTTTGAGAAAGTTCTTGAGTTTGAACCATGATTTTTTACTCCTTCGGGATTGCTTGTTGAAGCCTTTAGTAAACGATGTTGGTTTTTGAGGTGAGCTAATTAGTTGTTAAAATCGAACCTCACCTGCGCGGAAGGGTTAGCGAACTGTACATTTTACTGTGAAATCTGCTCTTCCCGATCGACCAGCCTTAACAACCATAGCAAAATCACTATATTAGTTGTCACCTGTGATGGGTGCGATCGGCCAAATCTACATCAAATCTTCATCTGGGAGTGCTGATTCTTTATTTAATGGGAACATTTTATAAGATTTATGGTTGTTTTGGATTTTTTTAACCGCAGAGGGCGCAGAGGGCGCAGAGGAAGAGCGGATGTAGCGATTTGATCCTATCACTGTTCAGCTCCCGATCGTGTCCAGCTTCATTCGGCGCGATCGCAGCTTGAATATCCTCTAGATGTGAGTCGCTATCACAATTACTCATCTCTCTTCTCTTCCTCTGCGCTCTCTGTGGCCTCTGCGGTTAAAAAAATCCAAATATCTAATTTATCAATTAATTACCAACAAACTGTTTTTTACTTATTTATGAACAGGCAAGATGCCTATTGCTTACAATGGCGTAACATCTCAGCTTTAACTATTTTTTCACCGTCACTCGATCGCACAAGCTTTGATTTTTTAGTGGATCTACCCAATGCAGTATATCCACATATAATACATGATACTAGGTCAGGGTAAGCGCACCTCAAACGCAGTTGCCATCTAGATTGTAGGACTGCTACTTTGAGAGAGTTCAGGAAGCGCTGCGACTAATACCTTCACCATATAGAACTCATTTGACATCTTTTCTTGACCGATAAGGCTTGCAAGTAAGCCGTTTGGTATAACTCAATAAACTGTTGACGATAGCTGCGTAACCAACTCTAGCAAAACAGCCAAAATCCATAGATCGCAAGGCTTGCAGTTATAGCAATATATCTCAAATGAGTTCTATGAGGCTTTGTAGATCTTAAGACCTACAAGTAGGCAAAGCCAATTGATAGTTCTGGCGTTTATGTACCCTTAACTGTCGTTTTTTTTAGGGTGCATTTATTATGTTGATTAACTAAGTTTTTTCGTAATTGCTCACCCCCCCTACGGACAAAAATAAAATCTCTGAAACCCTTTGTAGGCAAGTATTGCAAAGTTTGAACACAATTATTTCATTTTTCAGTTTCGATCGCTAAAACCCTCATTCTGTCCTTGATTTTATTGAAGAAGAAGCTTTTTGCTTAAAATTCACAATCTGAAACTGTCTCGCTTGAGGCAGTTTCAGGGGAGGGAGGGTAGTTGAGCAATTACAATTCATGTTACGATCGTCCAGATTTGCTATTAAACTTAGCAAAGCCTTTTAGCACTAGCGTTTGTAACCATTTGTGTCTGAAACCCAGAAGCCCTCTCGTTCCCTAGCAGGGATTGCCGGTATTGTCGCAGTCGCCACTCTGATTAGCAAAGTCTTCGGATTGGTGCGCCAAATTGCGATCGCAGCAGCCTTTGGAGTCGGTGTCGCCGTCGATGCCTACAACTACGCCTACGTCATCCCCGGTTTCCTATTTATTTTACTGGGAGGCATTAACGGGCCATTTCACAGCGCGATCGTCAGCGTTTTAGCCCGCCGCGACAAAAAAGAAGCTGCACCCTTAGTCGAGACAATCACCACATTAGTTGGCGGCATATTGCTGTTGGTAACAATCGCTTTAATTATTTTTGCAGATCAGGCGATCGATTTAGTAGCACCCGGGTTAAATAGAACAGCAGAAGGTTTAGAAATCAAAGCAATAGCCGTCCAACAATTTCGGATTATGGCGCCGATGGCATTGCTTTCAGGCTTAATCGGCATTGGTTTCGGCACACTCAACGCCGCCGATATGTACTGGCTTCCTTCGATCAGCCCTTTATTTTCCAGCGTTGCACTTGTCGGCGGTTTAGGAATTCTCGCGCTACAACTCGGAGAAAAAATTACTCAGCCACAATACGCACTAATCGGTGGCTTAGTATTAGCTTGGGGAACTTTAGCAGGAGCAGTTTTGCAGTGGTTAGTGCAACTGGCGGCACAGTGGCGCGCGGGATTGGGAAAATTGCGTTTGCGGTTTAATTTTAAACGCCCCGGAGTGCAAGAAGTAGTTAAGGTGATGGTTCCTGCTACCTTATCCTCGGGAATGCTGCAAATTAACGTTTATACTGACTTGTTTTTCGCATCCTACATCCCTCAAGCTGCATCTGCCATGGGCTACAGCGGCTTGTTGGTAATGACTCCTTTAGGCATTATTTCTAATGTAATTTTAGTACCATTTTTGCCAATATTTTCTCGCCTTGCCGAACCCAAAGACTGGCCGGAATTAAAAGATAAAATTCGTCAAGCTTTAATTTTGACTGCGCTGACAATGATGCCCTTAAGCGCTTTAATGGTGACACTGGCTACACCCATCGTCCGCATTGTTTACGAACGCGGTGCTTTTAATCTGTCAGCCTCGCAGTTTGTCATACCGATATTGATGGCTTACGGTATTGGAATGTTTGTGTATTTGGGCCGCGACGTTTTGGTACGGGTATTTTATGCCTTGGGAGACGGGGAAACCCCTTTTCGTGTCAGTATTATCAATATCTTTTTAAATGGGCTGCTGGATTATTTGTTAGTAGGAGCTTTCGGCGCGCCCGGATTAGTTTTGGCGACGGTGGGAGTGAATCTAGTTTCGATGATTATGTTTTTGTACTTATTAGATAAAAAGCTGGGTGGCTTGCCTTGGGGGGAGTGGAGTTTGCCTTTTTTGGGGTTAGCTTGTGGTAGTTCTCTAACTGCTTTCGTGTCCTTGGCTACTCTGCAAGGCTGTCAAAGAGTTTTGGGTACTGAAGGTTTGGTAATTCAATTAGTGCAGTTGAGTGTGGCGAGTTTGGCAGGGTTGGGAGTTTTTGCCATTTTTGTGCATCAGATGAAGTTGCCGGAAGTTGAGATGTTTGTCGATCGCATTCGCGGCCGTTTTGGTAGATAATATAGTTTCTGTTGGCATCTGAATCATGTTTTAGGAGCGTCCCACTGCCCCAGAGAATAATCTAAAAAGTCTCGACAGACAGACAAGACTTCCTGATTGACGAGGTTGACTTGCTAGCAACCCAAAGCCTCGTGAATGTTGCCGTAGTCGTTAATGGTATACTCTATTTGCAGCATCAAGCGCGGTTTCTCAGTTGGCTGCGTTCCTCTGTGAAAGCAAAGGGGATTTTCTACAAACCCAAAACCAGCTTTGCCACAGACATTCACCACATTTTCAGCGCCGTAATATTCAACAATCTTTTCGTCATCGATGTCTGCACAGCGCGTACTTATAAGCTGGTGCATCAACTTTTTGCCTTTGTGAGTTCCAGAAACATAAGTGTGCGGCCCGCTGAACATATCGACATCGGTAAGGTAGAAAAAAAACTTAATGAACCGATAGTCGTCTAAATCGTAGTGAAATACTTGGGCTGCCTTGCGTTGCTGGATGTGGTTTTCTGCTGGAACTGGGAAACTCCACGATATTTCGCTGCCCATGTGTACTGGTTCGGCACCCAGAAATTTAGCTGCAATAGCCAGTATGCCGGGGTCTTTTTCCAGTTCTTTCAGGGTTGAAGACTGGTTTCCGTTACTCATATAGCTGCAAACGCGGGCATTTTTGGGTAAGTCCGCACCTACTTTTTCTGTTCCTTTGTAGTGGTAGGGACGGTTGGCATCTCTGTTAATGTAGCCAACTGTAGAACTGGCAAATTTCAAAAGTTCTTGAACTGTATCTTCGGGTAGCTGAAGATTTTGATAACAACTATCGGTTTCGATCGTAGCAGCGATCGCATCTACATCCAACTTTCCCAGAACTGAAGCATTTTCTTGACTGATAACATGAGATTTAGCTGGACGCTTCAATAACATCGTTGCCCAGTCGCGTACAATCTCGAAACGAGCAAATTTACGCATCAAAAATAGTCGAGGGTTTTGAATCAGACATTGATAGTTTTTGACGAAATAATTGGCAAGCTTGTACCCGAAGCTTTCCGATTTCTGAATCACGCTTGTTGTGTTCATAGTTTGCGGTAGTTTTGTACAAAATTTGTTATTGTAGCTTGCACCTGTGATCTTTTTGTGATTGTAAGCTGTCTTTGTTTGCAAAAAAAAGAGATATAAAAGTTTTAGAGTTTGCCAATACTTTAGCAAACAAACTTTTAGGTCTCAAGACTTACGCATGAACCACAAAAAACATAGAGTTGAGATTGCGATGCACAGCAAAGAATGACAGATATGCGTTTTCTTGCGTAAGTCCTATATCTGTCACTTGCATTGTTCTAACCTGATTGTTTTACGTTGTCAAGTAAAACAGATTTTTTAATTATTGTTGCTCTCGATCGAGTCCATGCTTGAATTCGACTGTCTTGAATGTATTTACGGCTGGTTATTTCGCGATATCTGCTCTTGATACGATCTGAACTTATGTGTTGCTTTGTTTTAAGAAATGTTATCAGAGCGGTTTCAGTGTAGTGCCGTAAAGATATTCAGTGGAGACAAGTCAATGCCTTGTTTTTAAAGGATTTCAGGCGATCGCAAACCTCTATAATTGCGCGAGCAAATTCTGGCAAACCGCTATCTTAAAAAAATGTAAAAATATTGGGTGGCATTCCCGACAAGCCTCCCCATAGCATTTTTGATTGCAAAAATTACGCTGGATGTGACAATTAAATCTCTGGTGTCCGGGGCTATAAGGTGTATTTTTAAACTTCTCCTTCAAATTTAGATCCGCCTTGCATCCCCCTTAAAAAGAGGGACAAAAGAGGATCTTGCTTCACTCTTTTTTAGCTGTCAATTAAGTAAATGAGTATGAAAATATACAAGTATTCAAATAGCGATCGAGACGAAGTGAAGTGAAGTCAAGCAATTGCTCCCTGACACCCATACACATTCTGTTACACCGCACCGATTTATTGGCGCCTACTTACTTAGTCCCATTTTGTTTAATATTTACGATCGCGCCACCGCCCCACCATTCCCTAAATTCACCGCGATCAATAATCAGAAAAATATAAATAATTGTAAATAAGCGAACTCAATCACAGACAGTGCGATCGCACTTTGCTAATTTCCTAGTAATTAAAAGCCTAGGGTGCCATCAGCTACGAGATAGAAGTTGCAAAATGATAGTTTAATTTGCGGTAGCGGTAACAATCTATTTGTCTTAGAAGCCGATGGAGGATTTGATACGATCCCTGATTTTACCGTCAATCGAGATTCGATCGCACTAACCGATGGTTTGAGTGTTAGCCAGTTGGGAATAACTCAAAATACTCAGGGAACTCCGATCGAAAACCTCTTGACAGGGGAGCAGTTAGGTGTGATGGTTGGAGTAAGTGCGAATGCGATTACCCCTGCTAATTTCTGGTTGATTTAGGCAAATAATGAAAAGTGCGATCGCCCTTAAGTCAAATTAAGGGCGATCGCACTTAAATCCCAATCAATAATTGAGATCACATATCCCGTTGAAATTCCTCAAGAACATCCATCAATTGCACTTGACACTGCATCGGAATCAAATCTGCCAGCGGCACTTCCCGCTTACCGCCACCGAGCTTAACTGAAATACCTTGCAAAACTCGTGCAACTTTGTCATCATTTAAACTGCCATCTTCCAGCATCGGGTAAAGTTGTTGGGCAACAACGGTATGCAGGTGGGCATCACGGAGATATAAATGCCACTTGGCAATGTCAATGTAGACATTTTCGCCGATTTGGGCGGCTAAGGATTCGATCGCAACTGTAGTATTAGCCATATCTAAAAAAGCAAATTATTTGTGCTGGATTAAAACAGTTAACAAATCGCCGACAACTCCCTTCAACCAGAATCTTTGGTTAAAGGCGAATAATCGGCGATCGCAAAAATGAAAATCGCGTGGGCCAAAACTACTAGAGCCCATACACCCGTCACTGTAACTGCCCAAGGCCAATCAGCCTTTTGCAAATTTTGAACAAACCACAAACCTGAATTGGAAGCAGAAAAAAGACCGACGTGGATCGCAAAATTCATGCGATCGTCTAATTGACGGTACTCAGGGTCTTTGCGATCGGGTTTGCGGGGCCAACGAGGAGGCATAGTTTTTCACTTGATGTTAGTAGTTCTGTGCCTATTTTAAGCATAAGTGCTACTTTTTGAATTCTGCCTCCCCCCAAGGCCGGAACTTTATCCCTCTAAATTTTGATAGTCTCCCGATTTGCCGCCGCTTTTGCTTACCAGTCGAATCGATTCAATGGCGATCGACTTGGACAACCCCTTAGCCATATCGTACAGAGTCAGCGCTGCAATCGAAACCGCCGTCATCGCCTCCATTTCCACACCAGTTTCGCCCTTAATTTTCACCGTCGCCCGAATTTGATACCCCGGCAACCCAGCATCCGGTATCACCTGCACTTCCACGCTGCTAATGGGCAGAGGGTGACACAGAGGAATCAGATTCGCCGTCTGCTTAGCCGCCATAATTCCAGCCAGCCTTGCAGTGCCCAATACATCGCCTTTCGGCGCATTCCCCGCTTCGATCGCCGCAAACGTCTCCGGCAGCATCCGCACCCGCGCCGCAGCCACAGCTTGGCGCACAGTTGCCACTTTCGCCGAAACATCCACCATTTGGGCTTCCCCGCTGTTGTCGAGGTGAGTTAGCTGCGCGCGATCGGGCAATTTAGAAAAAGTTTCGGAAAGGTCTTGCATTATTTTAGTAAAGGTGTTACTGTTAGATTCTGTGAGAAAAGAACTTAATCAATTTTAGATTAAGTCTGAACTCGACAGGGGCTTGTAGCTTAGTTGGATAGAGTGCATGGCTACGAACCATGAGGTCGGGGGTTCGAATCCCTCCAAGCCCATTATCAAAAGCGACGCATCTTACAGTATTTTGTAGGGTGCGTTTGTTGTTTAAAGTTGCCAAGTGCGATCGACAACAGACAAGATTCCAAAAATAGCTAAGACGGGCTCTCCGGCCCATTCCACAAAACTTTTTTCTTGTGGGATGGGCCGGAGAGCCCGTCCCGAGACGAAGAGAGGAACGAAGCAATCGCAGAGTCTATTTTTCACATCGCTTTTACTATCTTGAGATCTTATCTAAACTGTATCGGACAATAAACAAGATTGCAAAAATAGCTAAGACGGGCTCTCCGGCCCATTCCACAAAACTTTTTTCTTGTGGGATGGGCCGGAGAGCCCGTCCCCATCCTGTCACCTATTCAAAGCATAAACATCTTTGCCACGCCCGATCGCAAATTTAAGCGAATGAGACAAATTCTTGCTACACAAAGTAACAAAAATCAGCAAAGCCAAAGCAGCCAGAACAGCCGCCAAACCAAACATATTCCTGTAGCCAACTTGTTCAGCAACAAAACCCAAAGTCGGGCCAGCAAGCGCAATCCCCAAATCAAACCCACCAATACAAATCGAAAACAAACGACCTCTTTCTTGAGGTTCGCACCTATCCGACATCAGCGTCACCATCATTGGCATAACAGTACCGCCAGCCGTACCTTCAACCAAAGCCGCGATTAAAAAAGCACCGCTGCTGTTAGCAAAATACAACAATAACATAGACACGGCGTAACAGATTAAGCCGCCAGAAATAAACAAGCCGCGGCCGTATTTGTCCGAAGCCCGCCCCGTCACCAACCGCAAACTGAAACTGGCGATAGCCGCCGTAGAATAAAATAATCCCGGATTCAAATTAACCTTAGTTTCTTGGATAAACAAAGGCATAAAAGTGCTCAAAGTTCCGAATACCAAACCAACCAGCAATAGCACCAAAGCCGGAATCCGCACCCGGGGATTCCACAGCATTTGCCAGTATTTTTGGCTGTTTTTGTCCTCAGATAGCGAGTCAGACTTTGTTAACTCAGCGAAATTCGGTTCCACAACTTTGGTGGTAATAAATAAAGCTGTTGTGGCGAAAGCCGCCGACATCGCAAACAAAGCAGGATAACCAATCCCAGCTTGAATAAATCCGCCCATCGCAGGGCCAAATGCCAAACCGATAGGGGCCGCCAAACTCATATAACCGATTAATTCGCCCCGCTTTCCAGGCGGCGACAAATCTGTCACCAAAGCGCTGTAAGCTGTAGTAAAAGCGGCGATACTAATGCCGTGAAAAGCCCGGAGAAACAACAGTAATGGGACAGATTGAGCTAACAGGTAGCCGATAGGGGCAAGTGCAGCGACAGACACGCCTAGCAGCAAAACTTGTTTGCGCCCCCGGCTGTCGGCTATTTTACCCAACTGCGGCCTCGATAGCAAAAGCCCGATCGCAAATGCACCCATCACAAAACCAATTTGCTGCTTGCTACCGCCCACAGATTGAACGTACAGCGGCAAAGTTGGCAGCAGCGAAGCCAAACTACACCAGAATAGCAAGCCTGCGGTAAATAAAGTTACCAAGCTGCGTTTGGGTTGGGGTTCGATGTCCCTAAAAATATTCAAGATGCAAATTCCCTGTAAATTTTCTGATTACCAATTAGCAATTGCCAATTCCCATTACCAATTACCAATTACCAATTACCAATTACCAATTACCAATTACCAATTCAGTAACTTGAGAATTGCCACATTTGTTTCTGTAAACTGTCAACCCTTCGACAAACTCAGCGCAAGCTGTCAACTATCAACTGCAAACTGTCAACTGTCAACTGTCAACTGTCAACTGTCTGTTTTACCAATCAACCTCGGCCCTTTCCTCCACCACGCGCTGATAAACCCATTCGGTTTCCATTGCCAACTTCGGCCAACTAAATCGACGTTCCAAATCCTCATAAGCATTGTCAACCAACCATCGCCCATAACCAGGATTTCTCAGTACCTCCAAAATCCCCCAGGCCAAAGAATCGCGATTGTTAGCCTCAGTAACAACACCAGTTTTTGTATGCTGCACCACCTCCGGTAAGCCACCCGCATTCGACACCACCACAGGTACTCTTGCAGCAAAGCTTTCTAATGCTACAATCCCAAAAGGTTCGTAAAGACTGGGGAAAACCGCGCAGTCAGCCACCGTCTGGAATTTGTCGAGATGTTCCTCAAACATGAAACCCGTAAAATAACACTTATTCCAAATTCCTAAATTCCAAGCCATAACTTTGAGATGGTCTGTATTGCCACCACCAACAATAACAATTTTTGCGTTACCCCCCATTTCCCTAATTACTTGAGGTGCTGCATTGAGAAATACAGCAATGCCTTTTTCGTAGCTAATTCTGCCTACATAATAAACTATTTTTTCGTCGTCTGCTGCAAACTTGCGGCGGAAATCCATCGCGTCAAATTCGTCCCTGCGCGGCTTTTTTTCCGATCTAATTCCGTTGTAAATTACCTCTATTTTGTTCCACGGAGTCGATAGTACAAGTTCGGCTTCCCGCCGCATATAGTCGCTGCAAACAATGACGCGCCAAGCGTTATAAGCGAGGTCGTTTTCCTTGGCGTTAATGTAGCGCTGCCCGTCATTGTGGAGGCCGCTGAAGCGCCCGTATTCGGTGGCGTGGATGGTGGCAATTAGCGGTACTTTAAAGGTATGCTTGAGGGCGATCGCCGCATCTCCCACCAGCCAATCGTGAGCGTGGATCAAATCAAAGGGGCCTTCTTCTAGCATTAGTTTGCCGCCTTGGTGCCCCATGCTTTGGTTGAGGTTCGCCACCCAGTGAAAAAAGTCCTTGGCGTGCCCGACTACTACACGATGCACCTCTATTCCTTCAACCACTTCGTACATCGGCGCGTGACCGAACTCTACTGTAATTAAGTGAATCGAGTGCCCTAGCTTCACCAATTCTGGATACAGTTCCGATACGTGGCGGGCGATACCGCCGACTATTCTGGGAGGAAACTCCCATGCCAATACCAAAATTTTCATCTTTCTCCCCTCCTAAGAATTTATATATCTTAATGTTTATTGTTGACTACTTTATTGTATGATCCACAGCCTAAAATGTTGATCGATCGCAAATCTATGCCCGAGGGCTGACTTTTGGCAGCAACAAGGACGGAAAATTATGCAGAAACCGGGTGTTTGCAGCAATTGCTCTCTGGCCCGGTTTCTGGAATATTTGGCCTAAACCGACAGTTTCGGGCGATCGCCCGCACCCTCAAGATTGCTTCAAAATCGGTTCCAACTCGCGGCGAAAACGATCCCAAGCAGCCACCGATGCAGAATTAGAAGCAGCGCCCTGACGCATTAAAATCGCACCGTCTTCAAAGCCAACAATTCCGTAGTCTCCAGATTTGGACATTCGATCGATCGCTGGCACGATTTGCTGCAACTGTCCGCGTTCCCGGCGAAACGCAGGTTGATACTGCTGCAACTGCCACATATCGGCAATTACATATTCCATCTTCACTGCCTCTCCCGCATCATTCCGCAGTTCAAACATCGGAAACCGGAGAATTTCCCGGCGGCTTGACAAAATCGGCACAATAGTATTCGTTGCAGCCACGCTAGCATTATCAGGAATTTGAGCTAACAGCGGGCGCACTTGAGACACGTGCTGCCACTGTCTGATGAGAGGAACCTGCACCCAAGGATCGATCGCATCGGGCAAAATAAACGAAAAAGTCCGATTGGGGTTAGACGTGAAGGTAAAAAATAGCGACAAGCAGATGCAAAACCCCCAAAAGCGGCGAAACTGTGAAGACGAAGGGAAAGGCAACACCGCATTCGGAAAACGCAAGATTGTTTGTTCTCCCCTCCTAATTCTATCTTCTTCCTTTTGACGGCCAGCCCACCACAGGATTGCCCCATAAAACAGCCCCGGAACCACAGTCATCGCATAGCGAATATTAATTGCCAGCACAGATTCTCCTTTAGCTAAAAATAGCTTTAGCAGCGGGAAACCTGCGATCGTCCAAGATGCGGGCGCTACGGCAGGAACCAAAGCTAACGGCAACCACTGACCAAGTAGGTATCTAATCTTACCAAAAAAGGGCGTAAATAGCTCAGTCACCAACCGCCCGGGATTGCTAACCATTCCCCAAATAATTTCAAGAGTCGAAGCTTCATCACCATCAGCATATTGACCGAAGCGTTCCATCATAAACCGCTCGGAAATATCAGCAGAAAACAAAGGCATAATCAGATTTGTCAAAGCAATCATGTAACCAAAACTGAGAATGCACACAGCCAAGCCAGTCAGAGGATAGCGCCGACTCAAAATCATGTAAGCCCCCACCCCAAACAACACAACTCCCCCATCTTCTCGCACGGCTAACATTAAAGTTGCGAGAATCCCAAACAGCGGCCACCAGCGCTTCTCCATCGCCAGCAACAAGCCAAAAACATAAAGCGGAGTTTGGCAAGAATCATGAAAATTACCCAAAGTCGGGCCGATAACGGCGTTAGCTGCGTAATAGCTCACGACAATTGTCGCCGACAGTCGCGGTTCTAGATGGTGTCTGGCGAGAGCGTACAGGACTAAACCAGCCGCCGTAATTAAAGTCACCTGCAACACCGTCAAAGTAACAGGAGAGGGGAACAGCGAGTAAATTGGCAGCCACAGCATCAGCGCTGGGGTGAAATGCTGCCCCAACCGATAGTAAGATACAGACGGGAGCTGATTTTGGTGAACCACGTTAGTGGACAAAGCCGAAGACAGGGAACTCTCAAACAAGTGACCCCGAGTGCCGTTCCAAAAAAGTTGATTGAAAATGCCTTGGTCGTATGTAGCGTAAAAGCTGTAGTAGCGGTGCAGCGTCAGCAGCAGGCACAGCACAAAAAAGGCCGCCGCCACTTGAACCACTACCCGCAGCGACTCATTTTTCTTCCATCTCAAAAATGTCATTGGCCCGCCGTAATGAAATCATCGGACAATAGCATAAATCTAAAGTAAGTATTAAATTAAAGTAGAAGTGAAATAACTCGGCTCGGCAATGGTCAATTATTTTCACCCGATCGAAAAAGTCAACAGCGTCAATCCAACATCCGGCAACGACGACACCGACTGTTCTCCCGAACAGCCGACCAATCCTGCACCGCTTTTACAGCTTTTGCTGTTCGTAGACAAGCGTCCCTCTTCCAGGGAACAGACCAGACACATCCGCAAGTCCCTACAGGCTTTGAAGGCAGAGTGCGACTTTGAGCTTCAAGTCATCGACGTAGGAGAACAGCCGGATTTAGCCGAACACTTTAAACTTGTAGCCACTCCCTCGCTGCTCAAAATTCATCCCGATCCCCGACAAACTCTCGCCGGCAGCAATTTGATCGCCCAACTCGAACATTGGTGGCCCCGCTGGAAGCGTTCTGTAGAAGAATACGCAGCTCAGCAGCAGTCTACCTCGGCTCTGGCTGCCAATCTGGCCGACCCAAAACCCATCTATTCGGTTGCTTGCGCCACCGAACTCGTGCAGCTTGCGGATGAAGTTTTTCGGCTCAAACAGGAAAAAGAACACCTGCAAGAGCAGTTGCAGTTGAAAGACAGGATTATTGCGATGCTGGCTCACGACTTGCGAAATCCCTTAACGGCCGCATCTTTGGCTTTGGAGACTTTGGAGTCAAATCAGAAGGTAAAGGAGGGGCAAAAGTCCCGTTTGACACCGACTCTGGCGGCTCATTTGATGAAACAAGCCCGCCGCCAAATCCGAATTGTCGATCGCATGATTACAGATATCCTGGAAGCAGCCCGGGGTACTAACGCTCAACTCCACATGGAACCCAAAAAAATCGAACTGAGGGCGATTTGTCAAGATGTAATCCTGCAATTTCAAGACAAATTTCAGGCTAAAAGTCTGAACTTAGAAACAGACATTCCCGCAGATTTGCCCTTGGTTTATGCCGATCCCGATCGCATCAAACAAGTCATAGTCAACCTGCTTGACAACGCCAGCAAGTACACGCCAGAGCAAGGAACTGTAAGTATTTCCATACTGCACCGCACTGCTTACAAAGTTCAAGTCAGCATTGGTAACAGCGGCCCAGGAATTCCCGAAGAAGATTGTGCGAGCATTTTTGAAGACAGCTATCGCTTGCAGCGAGATAAATCAACAGACGGTTACGGCATTGGACTGTCTTTGTGTCAAGGCATCATCCGCGCCCACTACGGTCAAATTTGGGTAGACTCTGTACCCGATCGAGGTAGTTGTTTTCACTTTACCCTGCCTATTCAGAAATAACTGTCAGTTGTTAGTTGTTAGTTGTTAGTTGTTAGTTGTTAGTTGTTAGTTGTTAGTTAACAGTTGTCAGTCGCAAGCAACCGAATTTGATATAGCGGTTCTCAAGCGTGGTGAGGTATGCCCTATGCCCTATGCCCTATGCCCTATGCCCTATGCCCTATGCCCTATGCCCTATGCCCTATGCCCTATGCCCTATGCCCCATTCCCTAAAGTTCAATTTGAACGTAGGGCAGCGATAATCTGTTCGTTTGCTTTGGGAAAAGTAAACTGGTCAATTTCGTCGAGTGTCACCCAGCGAATTTCATCGCATTCGATCGTTTGCGGTTCCCCGCTGATGTAGCGGCAGTGGTGCACGTAAAGCCTAACTGTAAATTTAGTGTAGTCGTGGTCAATTGTAATCAAGCGATCGCCAACTTCTACCACAATCCCCAACTCCTCCATAATTTCCCTTTGTATGCAAGCTTCGATCGTTTCTCCCGGCTCTATTTTACCGCCAGGAAACTCCCAGAAACCGCCGTGCAGTCCGTGTTGTCGGCGCTTGTCAATCAAAATTTCTTGGCGATCGTTCCAGATCGCAGCAACGCCGATAACTTTGTGGGCCACAGGAGAAAGAGACATATTAATTGGGAATTGGGAATTGGGAATTGGGAATTGGTGATTGGTAATTTTGACGCACTGCTAGTTTCGTACTTACCGTTTTTTTAACCGCAACTGTGGGCTGTAACGAAGTATTACGGTGAAACAACCAGCTAGATGGCAACCCGTGCGATCTATTGTAATTAAAAATTAATAATTTAATCATATTATCAATTTTATTAACAAATCACAAGTGACAACTAATACCGTCTCATAAAAGTCTGGCTGCAAACTTTCGTGTTGGGTTTCAATTCAGCAATCTACCCATCCAAAATCCAAAATCTAAAATCTAAAAATTTAAGCCCCCATCTTCCGAAGGGGGCTTGACACTTGTACGATTTAAATGTTAATAATCAACTAATCATCCGAGCCGTGTCTCTCACTAGCTTGGATGGACTTTTCAAAAGTCATTCGCTGTTCGGCATTTTTGAGAAAATAGCCGCTAATCATAGCCGAGGCGAGCAATCTACCCAAATGTTCGCGACTGGTAGTCACTGTCACCCCGAAGTGTTCCGAAGGTAAATTCCCCAAAAGCCCGACAATATTTCGCTCCATTACTTGAAACACTTCGTGAGAAGTCGGCTTAGACAACTGAGAAACAGTGTCGGGAGCCATTGACTGCACGTATTGCCATAATAAATTAGCATTTTCTCCGTCTTCTTCAAAGAATTCAGGGGATTTATTAGATGAGTTGCTCACGAGTACCTCCGTTTCAGAGACAGCTTGTTATTTTAGACGCGGGCGGTTAAATTAAATAACCCTTATCCGATCGCTGCTGCTATTTATTACCAAGTAATTACTAATGTAGCAGGACAGTCGCAGCAACCAAGTGGGTACAACCGAATTAAAGGCGGCGGTTTTTACGATTTTAGATTGGAAAATGGCGATCGCCTGTGTCCCGATCGCCATTCCCATCTAGCTAGCTGGCGAGATAATCGTTAATATCTTGCTTGCGCTTGCGGAGTTTGGTTAAAGCTTCCCGTTCAATTTGACGCACCCGTTCCCGACTGATGTTCAGACGATCGCCTATTTTTGCCAAAGTTAAAGTTTGCCCGTCTTCTAAACCGAACCGCAAAGCAAGGACTTCTCGCTGTTGCTGAGTCAGTTCCGCCATTAGGTGGTCTAAGTCAGTCCGCAGGGAAGCTTGCAGGGCAAAATCTTCTGGAGTAGTACCCGTATCTTCCAACAAATCGCCCAACTCAGTATCTTGATTGTCTCCCACGCGCAAGTCCAGTGAAAGTGGCAGGCGCGCGCGATCGAGATATTCGCGAATTTGCTTGGGAGTCAAATCTAACTCTGACGCCAATTCAGCAGCAGTAGCCGCGCGGCCGAGCTGTTGAGCTAGCAGGCGCTGAGCCTTTTTAATTTTGTTGAGTTTTTCGGTAATGTGGATCGGCAAGCGGATGGTGCGACCTTTTTCGGCGATCGCCCGGGTAATTGCCTGACGAATCCACCAATAAGCATAAGTTGAAAATCTGTAGCCCTTAGTCGGGTCAAATTTTTCTACTCCCCGCTGCATCCCGATCGTACCTTCCTGAATTAGGTCGAGTAAATCTACATTGCGCTTGATATATTTTTTTGCAACAGACACAACCAGGCGCAGGTTAGCTTCCACCATGTGGCGCTTTGCCCTTTCGCCATTGTCGATCGTCCGCTGCAACTGTGCCTCAGACAGCCCGACTGTCTGTGCCCATTCAGCCGCCGTCGGGTCGCGGCCTAACTCTTCGGCTAAAATATTTTTTTCCTGATGCAGTGCGGCTGAGCGCTGTACCTGTTTCCCGAAGAGTATTTCTTGCTCATGGGTCAACAGCGGAACGCGACCGATTTCCCGCAAGTAAGCGCGAACAGAATCTGTATCTGAGGACTTAAGAGTTTTCATGAGCTTTTCCCGCTGAGGATCTGTGCCTCTAAAGGTTTGTCGGATAGCAAACCTCTAGCTTTAGCTGGGAAGGAAAGCGGGCGGGGACTTGCGCTTTCCTTCCATTTAAAGAGGCTTAATTTTATGGTAGCTAGCTGTTACTCCCAGTCAGAACCCTCTCAGGTTAGGTTTTGGTTGGGGGTGCACAATGCTACTTATGTTAAGAATCTTAACATTTGTGAGAGCAGTTGGCTACACTTCTTTACATTTATTTCATGGAAGCCTGCAATGTTGGTACGAGAGTACCCGCAAACAAGCTTTGCAGTTGCATCATGTTAAACAAAATGCGCTAAATCTCAGAGGGGTAGAGGGGTAGAGGGGGAGATGGGGAGATGGGGAGATGGGGGGTAGAGGGAAGAGGGGGAGAGGGGGAGAGGGGGAGATGGGGAGATGGGGAGATGCTTTCGGACAACGCAATTAAAAAATACACTTTAAATGCCCAGCAGCTTTTCAATACCGCCCCAACAGATAATGACTAATGACTAATGACTAATGACTGATGACTAATGACTTCTTTGCCGTTGAGCTTCGTACAAGATGAGGGCTCCGGCGATCGACACATTGAGAGATTCTATGCCGCGGCCGAGGGGGATTTGGATTTGTCGATCGGCTAAACTTCTCAATTCTGACGACAATCCAGAACCTTCGTTGCCCAAAACGATCAGAGTCGGCACTCGCAAATCAACTTCCCAATAAGTTAAACTGGCGCCGGCAACGGTTGCTAAAATTTGCATCCCGCGATTTTTATACCCGGAGACTTCGGCGGTTAAATCTGGAGTGACTGCTACTGGCAGCTTAAACCAAGCTCCTGCTGAGGCGCGCAGCACCTTGGGATGGTCTAAATCAGCGCTGTCTGAACTCAGCAGCAAGCCGTCGGCATTAGCAGCAGCGGCGGTGCGGACGATCGCCCCCAAGTTGCCGGGATCTTGGATGGTTTCTAAAGCTATACCTAAAGTTGAGATTTCTGCGGGTTGTGTTGCGGTACGGGGTGCGGTGGCGATAATGCCGTCGGGTTGGACTGTAGTGGCGATCGACTCTAAGACTTTGGCACTGACTAATTCTGTGCGATCGGCTAAACCAACAATTTGTTCCCACAATTTCCCATGCTGATCCAGCCATTCGGGAGTGCAGCAAACCGTTGCTAACGGGTATTTGGCCGCGCAAGCTTCTTCGAGCAAATGCGTACCTTCGAGTAAAAATAATTGTTGTTCCCTGCGTCCCTTAGAGCTGTGGAGTTTGCGGATTTCTTTTACTAAGGGGTTTTGAATACTTGTCAGCATTTTCTTAATTCAGCAGAGCGAATGGGGTTATTGCCTGTATCGGGTTAACCCCAAACTTTTTTCTGCCTTGGGAATGCGGAACCCGGGACTTGAACCCGGAAGGCTTGCACCACATGAACCTGAATCATGCGCGTCTACCAATTCCGCCAGTTCCGCATTGGTCACGAATTACTACTATCGGGTATGCTCGCCAGTTTGTCAAGTGTTTTGGGAAATATTTTTTTATTCTAGCTGCGAGTAATATCAAGTCCGTTGGCAAAGGAAGAAGAAAGAAAATCTTCCTTCTTCCTTTTTCCCAATTCCCAATTTTATAAAGGCGAAGATGGCCCATGCCCCATGCCCCATGCCCCATGCCCCATGCCCCATGCCCCTTCTGTTATAGTTGTTGTGGCAGATAGTTCTCACCTCGACTACCTATGTCTGAGCCATTAACCCTCGATCCGAGTCAGTTGCCAGATATTAGCAACTTAGTTCTAGAAGACGATACTCCTTTGGACAGCTTCATCAACGAAAAACAGCAGCGATTGCTGACAACGGTTTTATATAGCGGTGGCGATACGGGGATTACCGTTCCCTTTATTGCGGCGGCAAATGTCGGTTTGTTCAGCAGCGTGCGTCAGCCGGGAGTCGCCCCGGATGTTTTTCTGAGTATCAATATTACTGGTGCTGAGGATTGGTGGGAAAGACAAGTGCGATCGTATTTATTTTGGGAATTTGGCAAACCTCCCGAAATTGCGATCGAAATTGTTTCTCCAACTCCAAGTAACGAATTGGGCAGCAAATTAATAGATTACGCTCGAATGCGAATCCCGTATTATGTTGTGTACGATCCGCTACGCGAGTTGAGAGGCAGTACGCTGCGAATCTTTGAATTGCACAATCAATCTTACGTGCCTAAAACTGATGCTTGGTTTCCCGAAGTCGGTTTGGGACTAACTCTGTGGCAAGGTGAATTTGAAAATGTTACTGGTACTTGGTTGCGCTGGTGCTCTGCTGGTGGCGCTTCCATTCCTACAGGCGACGAACTGGCGGTACAAAAAAATACTCAGTTATCTCAAAAAGATGCTCAGTTATCTCAAAAAGATGCTCAGTTATCTCAAAAAGATGCTCAGTTATTGGAGGAACGGGCGCGCACTAAACAAGCATTTATCCAGACGATCGAACTCGGTTTAAGACTGAAATTCGGAGATGAAGGATTGCTGCTGCTTGAGGAAATTTTGGAAATTTCTGATGTGGGTGTTTTGCAGGCGATCGCCTCTGATATGCTTGCAGCCAACAACCTGGACGAAATTCGGCAAATTTATCAATCGTAATCTTACAAGGTTAGTAATCTCATCTCTGTTTATAATTTTAAGTGTTGCTTAATTTGCTGTGAGTTGAGATATTAGCTGGCGTCGAAATTGTTAAATATTGTGGAGTCAGAGGTGGCTTACTTAGGAACGAGAATTAAATAACTTACAATTTTTATTGTTCTTGTGGGATGGGCGTCCCGCCCGTCCAGAAAAGACGGGCTATAAGGGCCCATCCCACAAATATGTGTAAGTTATTAAATTTTCGTTCCTTACTGCTAATTGCTGATTTTTACCAGAAAGAATTGGTTGAAAGCCCCAAGCCCGATCGGGATAAATTAAAATCAGACGATTCATTACTCCCATCCTCTTCCTTCCTTTGTCAAGTGCTGTCAACTGTCAATTGTCAACTGTCAACTGAATCGCTCTCTCTCGGTTCTCTGATGGGTGTTCCAGATATCTGAGTACAACCAATTCCCTTGTGTTAGTTGCGGGTGCAGAATGTGGGTTGATGGGCCCGGGCGATCGCCCGCCGCGCCGGGGCCCCCTACCTCAACCACCGCCAAAAACTCAGAATTGCCACAAAAATTCAAAATCTCAAACCCAAAACTGCCCAACCCCAGTACGATCGATCTAGTTAGCAAAAAATAAGTAAAAACACTACCGGAGTAAATTATATGGATCTGGTCGTACTCCAGAACTGGCTGGACAACATCTCCTTTGCCATCTTGTTCGCAACAATGCTCATTTACTGGGTGGGTACAGCATTCCCCGGCATTCCCTACCTGTGGGCCTTGGGAACCGCAGGGATGGCTGTCGCCAACCTCTCCATCGCCGCTTTACTCGGTTCTAGGTGGATAGAAGCCGGCTACTTCCCACTCAGCAACCTTTACGAATCCCTATTTTTCTTAGTTTGGGGAATCACCACCATCCACCTAGTCGCGGAAAACATGAGCCGTTCCCGCCTAGTTGGAGCAGCCACATCCCCCGTAGCAATGGCAATATCCGCCTTTGCAGCCCTGACTCTGCCCGACACCATGCAATCGGCAGAGCCCCTAGTACCAGCCCTCAAATCCAACTGGCTGATGATGCACGTTAGCGTCATGATGCTCAGTTACTCAACTTTAATGGTAGGAGCATTGCTGGCGATCGCATTTTTAATCGTCACCCGCGGCCAAAAAATCGAACTCACAGGTAGTTCCTTCGGCACCAACGGCAACCGCAACGGCAACTACCGCCTGCAACGCCCACAAAATCCCGAACCTCAAACCCTCGAAACAGTAGGCGACAGCGCGTTAGCTTTCAGCGAACCGTCTTTCAACTCCAACAATAACGGTTTTGGCGCCACCGCAGTCCTAGAATCAGCAACAATTCAAACCGCATCAACCGCGGCAACTCAAACCTCAGAACTTCTCTCGCCCCAGCGCTTGAATCTAGCAGAAACTCTTGATAACATTAGCTATCGCATCATCGGTTTAGGATTTCCCTTACTAACAATTGGGATTATTGCCGGTGCCGTTTGGGCTAACGAAGCTTGGGGATCTTACTGGAGTTGGGATCCGAAAGAAACTTGGGCGCTGATTACTTGGTTAGTATTTGCAGCCTACCTGCACGCCCGCATCACTCGCGGCTGGCAGGGAAGACGCCCAGCAATTTTAGCCGCCACAGGTTTTGTAGTAGTTTGGATTTGCTATCTAGGCGTCAATCTGTTAGGCAAAGGTTTGCATTCCTACGGTTGGTTTTTCTAATTTCTGAACCACAAATCAGTCCCAGAGAAACAGAATAAATCACCGAATAGGGATTAATATAATCTCCAGTTGTAGGCAGCTATTTCCAGCAAAGTGTGTCAATTTAAGCCTAAAATCCTTTGTATCTATTCCTGTCCTCCCTTCTTAAGGGCTAGGCAAGGTTACAGATAGGTACGTAGTTGGGCTTTAGCCCTCTTTCTTTATACGCATAAAGAGGGCTAAAGCCCAACTACGTACCTTAGACCATTACTACGTTTGATATTAAGTTGACACAAAGGCAATGCCCACTTTGCTAAACTACTGAGACTGTAAAATTTTACTCCCTCTTCCTTCTTCCTTCTTCCTTCTTCCTTCTTCCTTCTTCCTTCTTCCTTCTTCCTTCATTAAAATGACAATTGATATGGACGATTCACAAATATTTCTCAAAGAAGACGATGTTTTGTCGGCTCCTACCAGCGCTTTGATGTATCAATGTACGTTCAAAGTCAACGAATATATGACCATTCTGAATTCAAGATTGCTAGAAGAAAGATTATTGTCAGATGGCATGGATTGCGAGCTGTTAAGTTCAGGAAAAGGCTGGACACAAGGAAAAGTTAGATTGCGCCTGGAGTTCATTCCCATCGAACCTGAGGTGAAAGAACAAAAAGCTCTTCCCGCCGCACCGGAAGAATCAGACACCGCCCAAAACAACGCCGAAGATAGCTCCGACTCAGAGCAAATTGATACAAATGAGCCATTAGATGTCACGGACTCAACAGAAATAAGTAATGATTTTCCTATTTCTAGGTATCCAGACAGCAACCCCCACAGTCGAGGAATGTGGAGCTAAGCTGCTACTTACAGGGAGGGAAAGCAGGAAGATTTTTAAATTTTAAGTTGAGAGTTTTGAGTTGAGGAGCTTCTAATTGCATCCTTCATACAACTGACAACTAACAACTGATACCAATTAAAAAATCCTTGCTACAACGCTCTTAGGAACGAAAATTTAATAACTTACACAAGTTTGTGGGGTGTCCCGCCCGCTGGCCCTTTTTGGACGGGCGGGACGCCCATCCCACAATAAGTAGTTAAAATTATAAGTTATTTAATTCGCGATCCTTAGTTGAGTTTGTGTAGTCAAATATTGTCGGTGGTGCGTCGCTCGATCGATTTTCTGTCTTTTGTTGGGTAGTATCGATGGCGACACACCCTACGACTACTGACAAGCTGACAACTGACAACTGCTAACTATCAACTGTAATGCCTGAATCTTCCAATTGGACGCGCCTCCACGCTCAACTGCACCGGACACTGCTGCAACGACAAATCTTGCCCTCAAATCAGCGATTGTTAGTAGCAGTATCCGGCGGGCAAGATTCTCTGTGTACGCTCAAATTACTGCTGGATTTGCAGCCCAAATGGGGGTGGAATCTAGCCATTGCTCATTGCGATCACTGCTGGCGTTCTGATTCCCAATCTAATGCTAATCATGTAGAAAATTTAGCTAAAAATTTCGGAATATCCTACTATTTGCAAACGGCCTCGGACATCCCCAAAACCGAAGCAGCGGCCAGAAAGTGGCGGTATCAAGCTTTAACCGAAGTTGCGATCGCCCACAACTACCCCTACATTGTCACAGGCCACACAGCCAGCGATCGCGCGGAAACACTCCTCTACAACCTAATTCGCGGTAGTGGCGCCGACGGACTTTCCTCCCTGACTTGGACGCGCCCCCTTGCCGATTTGCGATTGCCGATTTTAGATTTTAGATTGGGAGATTCTGGCGACAATCCCAATTTCCAAATATCTGCCGATTTGCGATCGCACAATTTAGATCAAACTCCCCAATCAAAAATCCCAAATCCCAAATCTAAAATCTACTTGGTTCGTCCGTTGCTGGAAATCACCCGATCGCAAACAGGTCAATTTTGTCAAGAGCAAAAACTACCAATTTGGGAAGATTCCACTAATCAAGATTTGCAATATGCGCGCAACCGAATTCGATCGCAATTATTGCCTTATTTAGAAACTCATTTCAACCCAAAAGCCCAACAAGCCCTCGCCCAAACAGCCGAACTCCTGCGCGCCGATGTCGAATATCTCGAAATTGCAGCCAGTGAATTACTACAGCGAGCCATCTCTCCAACTACAGACAACCCGCAGTTGCAAATTCAACTCCCCGTCAAGTTAAATCGCCCAATTTTACGAGAAGCACCCCTGTCATTGCAACGGCGAGCAATGCGACAGGTATTGCTACAAATATTGCCCTGTGCACCCAGTTTTGACAGCGTAGAAAAACTCAGCAGCTTAATCGCAGCGCCCAACCGATCGCAAACCGATCCATTTCCTGGAGGAGCGATCGCCCGAGTTGAAAACCCTTGGATCGCGATCGATATTTAATTTTAGGCGCTTGGCAGAAAACTCGAAAGAGCTTGCCGCAGATCCGAAACAACCCGATCTTGCTGCTCTCCAGTTTGCTGTACGCGATCGAGTTCTCCCCCCACCGCTTCCAGCTTTTGGCGCAGCCCGCTCAAATTGTCCTGCACCGGTTGCAACATTTCTTGATAAACATTCACCCGGCCCCAGAGTTCCGCCACAGCACCTTTCTGGCTGAACAAAGTCTGCTCTAACTGCTTAAGTTCATTGCGTTTCGCTTCACTTTCCCCATTTTGACGGTTGACATTTCCCTCAATTTGAGATATTGACTCCCGCACCTGCTGAATTTCGGTTTCCAGCCGTTGCAATTCTTGGCTTTGCTGCTGGCGTTGAGTATTGAGCTGTGTGACGATCGGCCCCAAATCAATCTGTCCAGGTTCTGTTTTTTGAGGATTAGCAGTACCCAAGCGACGCCACAGCACCGCCTGATGCTGCTTCAAAACATTTTCCCGTTCCTGCAAGCGGAGGCGCTGTCCCACCAAAGTTTCATTCAACATCTGATAACTTTCGAGTTCATCGGCCATTTCATTTTCCAAAGCCATGCGATCGTACTCGGAAGCCGCTTGAATTTTGGCTTGCAACTCCTCGATTGTTTCCCGCTGGAGAGTCAACTCCTCCTCTTGATCGTTAACAAACCGGAACACCTTTTCCAAATCCTCTTGCAGGTGTTGCACCAGCCCCTGTAATTCCTCAACCGGCATCCGCTCCAGAGCAGACACATCTACTACCTGCTCCACAGCCCCAGCACCCGAACCAGACGCCAGCCCGGAGATTTGCTGGTACATAGTCTCAACAGCCTTCACCTGGACAGACATAGACTGAGCCTGCTCCTGCTTAGCGCCGAGGGTACATTGCTGCCCTTTCAGTTGGGCCCGAGCTTGCGCCAAAGCATCTTGGGATTGATACCATTCCTGCCAGCGGCTTTGGAGGCTCTGATTTTGTCGATCGACCTCTTCCTGCTGTTGCTGAGCGTTTGTGCGTTTTTGCTCCAACTGCTGCCAGTGCAAATCCAGAATTGCCTGCTGAGCGCCCACAACACCAAAAGACTGATTCAGTTGTTCCCGAACTCCTTGGGCCGCAGAAATTGCTCCTCCCAGCTTGTTCATCAACTCCTGAATTCTCAATGCCTGCTGCTCGTCAACAACTGCCCCCTGAGGAGCCTGAGACTGCTGGTGAGCCACCTGCTGCTGTTCGCCCCGCAACTGTTCCCAAGCCGTCTCCATCTCCGCGCGGCTGCGATCGACCTCTTCTCGCAGTCGGTTAGCTTCATCTCGAGTATTTTCAATTTCCGAGCGTTGAGCCTCCAGGCGCTCCAACTCCTCCTCCATTTGAGCCAACTGCTCTTCGCGGGCTTGCATTTCCATTTCCCGGCGATTGAGTTCCTGACTCGAAAACGTCAGAGAAGCCTTCCACTGCTCAATTTCCTCTTCCTTATCCTTAAACTTGTCCTGCAAGCGGGAGAAATTTTGCAGAATGCTCACCAACTGGCGGGCAGCCTCCTGAATCCGCTGCACTTGCTTGTTAGCGCTCAACTCCACCAGCACCAGCGTGCCGTCGTTAAACTTATTAGCTTCCTCAACTGGGATCGCGTCATCGCCCGGTACGGCGCTCCAGTTGTGTTCGCCCCGCTGACAAGCTAGCAGTTTCAGTTCAGCCTTACCGCCACCGAGACCAAAGCCGCTTCTCTGTTTTTGTACTTCTGCTAGATACAGCACACTAATAGTCCTCTCTTTGGTGTCGTTTGCCCGATCGGGAATAGCATCCTTGAACAACTGTCTTCAGCACTCGCCGAGAGCACTGCTTCTCTCGCACTGCGTCTAGAAAGCACTGCCGCCGCCTGCTTTCTGAACCAATGGGAGAGCAGTATCAATGCCGCTTGATTCAAGACTAGCAAAACTGGGGGGACTGCCATAGCCCAAAGCCGAAAAAGATCAGTCAGTCAAAAACTTTCATTGATTGTATCAGGCTTTGGCTGCGGGTCGATCGCCATCTCGTCCTTTAATTACCCAGCATCGGGTCTCCTCCGCAGGCGGACTAGGGATTTGAACCGCGCTGCCTTAGAATAGTGGAATCACGCGAGCCTGTCATCGAGATCTACTCTTGAGCAAAAAGGTCAATGCTTTAAGACAGAACCCAACCGCAAGGACGCACAGCGCAAGGTAAACGTCAAAATTTTGGCGGTCGAAGACTTGAACCAGTCGTCCCTGCCAGCGTTGGACGACGATCGAAAAGCCCAGACAATTGTGTGTGTCATAAACCCCACGCACCAATGCCGGGGTGATGACTGTTAACAATTTACCTAGATTTACCCAGGATTTAGTAGTTAGATTCTCGGTAAGCCAATGGATAGATTGATGAGTATTGGCGAGTTAGCAGAGCTTTAAAGCTGTTAACATACGAAGAGATAAACACATTGAGAGGTCGAATCAATGGCTACCCTAACTTATTGCAAAGGCTTGCCCACACCAGTACACGAACTCAACGAACTAGGATTTACAGATTTCGAGATGTTCTTAGAAGCTTACGCCCAGATTTTTAGGGCTGCAAGCATTGAAACAGTTGACCGCTTACTTTTAGGTACAGAATTCAAGAAATCAGATTGGAACAAGCATTTACAGCAAACCTACGGCATCAATAAGCGCCACGCAAATGGTGTAATCAGTTCTGCCAAGGGTCGTGTAGATGGTGCTAAAGAACACAGGATTTTACATCTAAAAGCTCTTGAAGGAAAAATTAAATCTATTGGTGCGTGGGTCAAGAAAGCCGAAAGCAAGTTGGTATTAGCTCGTAAGTTCTATGCCAAGAAAAAATGGCAGAAATCAAAAACAGGTTGCAATTTCCCCCTAGCCTGCTCACTTCAATATAAATCCACAAACTGGCAGAATTTGCGCTTTCAAATTCACAACAAAAAGCGTAAACTGACTGGGTTAATTAACAGAGTAGAACATTTAAGGCTTTCGCCAGTCAAAGTCTTCATCCCGATGAGGGATATTTTTGTTGTCGGCTCTAAGGATGAGTCTTTTGGCAATCAAGTCTGCCAGTGGAATGGGGATAAAATAACTTTTAGAGTCCCCAAATGCTTAGAGTCACGATTTGGAAAAACTGTGTCCTCTGAGATTGGTGATTTCAGCCGCAACATCAACAGACTGCCAGAATGCGGTGCTAAAACCTGGCATTTCTACCGTAAGAATGGAAAGTGGGTTGCTGCTGTGCAGTTTACCCCAAATCCCGCGAAGCAGGTTTCGAGAGAGAGAATGTACGGTTGCATTGGTATCGACATAAATCCCGGTTCTATTGGGTGGGTGTATGTCGATTCTGAAGGGAATCTCAAAGCCAAAGGGCAGATCCCATTGCAGATAGGTTTACCCTCCGGCAAGCAACAGGCTCAAATTGTTGATGCTTGTCTGCAACTAGCTGCAAAAGCCACAGAATTTGAATGTCCTGTGGTTTGTGAAGAACTTGATTTCTCAACAAAAAAGCAATCGCTGCGAGAGAAAGGTAGAAAGTATGCTCGAATGTTGTCGGGTTGGGCGTATAGTGAGTTTTATAAACAACTCAGTTCTATTTTGTCGAATCGTGGGATTGAGTTGACAACGGTCAATCCAGCTTATTCAAGCATTATCAGCTTGGTGAAATACCTGAGAATGTATGGCTTAGCTAGTGACGAAGCGGCTGCACTGGTAATTGCTCGTAGGGCACGCAAGTTAAGTGAAAAAATACCTTGCTCCTTAACCGCCTATTCTGAAGTGAATTCAGAAAAGCACGTTTGGAGCGAGTGGAACAAACTGAATAAAAAAATCAAACGTTCCGCTATGATATCACGTCGTTGTGATTATTACAGTGTTTCTAACTGGAGTTTCTTGGTCAACCTCGATACTGAGGAAGCGTAAAGCGCTAAGAAAGAATGTTTCAAACTTATACCGCAGAGTTTACCTAGGTTTGCCTAGGTTTTTATAAGCGGCTTGTAAGACTTAATTCTAGACAGGCTGATGCCTGAAATTGCTGCCCGAAGCTCAAAATCCCCAGGCCTCCATAGCTGGGGAGTATGTCAACAAGAGAAAATCGCCCTTTCGTCAATTCCTAATTGTGCCAGTGGCATCAAGCCCTTCATTCAGTTGACAGTTGACAGTTGACAGTTGACAGGTAAATTATTGACAGAAACTAAAGTCAATATGAGCGCGATCGCACAGTCTTTCCGATTTCAGACGCCAACGGTTTTAAGGAGGATACTTTAGCTGCATGCAGGGAAATTTGAGTGAAATTGACATCCGCAGCATCCTGCAATTAATTGAGTTAGGTCAGCGCACCGGAGAACTGTTCGTAGAGGCCTACAGCTTCATCGGCAACTCGGGTAATCTACCTACCCAGCGCTCCCCTGCAGGACAATCCTGGTATGTCTTCTGCTTCAACGGTCAGATTATTTACGCTACCCAGAGTGCGGGCAGTTTGTTTCGCTTGCGCGACTACCTGCGCCGCTACAAAGCAGACACCGCCCTTGACAAAATCCAAGTTCCCTATATGGCATCTACCAATGCCCCAGAATACGCCTACCTGTGGGCCCTGCTAGAAAACCACACCCTCACCCCAGCTCAAGGGCGCAACATCATCCACAGCATGATCCACGAAACCCTGTTTGACTTGCTCAGCCTCCACCAGGGTTCCTTCACTTTTGAAATGGGATCGGCATTGGCTCCTCAACTCACCAGCTTAGAAATTAGCTCGCTGCTGGCGAAGATTGTCCAACAGGTGCAGCAGTGGAAGCAGTTTCACCCTCACATTCAGTCGCCCAACCAATGCCCGATGATTTCAGATCCCGCCCAGCTCCGAGTCGCGCTCCCTGCCAATACCTTTAATACTCTCAGACGCTGGGCCGACGGTCACACTTCGATCCGCCAAATGGCGCGCTACCTCAACCGAGACGTGCTGACTGTCGCCAAGGCGATTTACCCTTTCGTGCAGCAGGGATTGGTGCAAGTATTTTTCCAGCCTTCTGTTGTCCCTGGCAACAACAAAATAGAATGGTCTTCTCCAGAAACCAAGGTCAAGAGAGTTGTCTGTATAGACGATGACAATGTGATTCGCAAAACAGTTGAGTCAATTTTAAACGAACAGGGTTACGAAGCTACTGGCATCAGCAATCCCCTCGAAGCCCTGAGTTTAGTTTTTAAACTCAAACCCGATTTAATTTTGTGCGACATCGCCATGCCCGAACTCGACGGCTACGAAATTTGCGCGATGCTGCGAAATTCTAGTGCTTTCCGGCACACGCCCATTGTCATGTTGACAGGGATCGACGGATTTATCGATCGCGTTCAAGCCCGCATGGCGGGGGCGACTGACTACTTCACCAAACCTTTTGGCGAAAGCGAGTTATTAATGCTGGTAGAAAAATATGTAGGCCCGGGCTATCCTCCGGCCAATCTCTCGGAAAAATTATTAAGCCGATCGCTAGAACACGAATTATAAGCCAATAAATTCCGCACTGATGGCACGGGAGGTTTTTTGTATCCCAGCAACCCAGGGCAGTCCCGGCAGTCACAGAGAGAAAGCTCCTTGCTGCGGGCGATCGCACCATCAACTAGAATGTATAAATTTGCGAGCTGGCCGTCCGGCGTCAGTAAAACTCAGTTCAATTTCTCGACCGCTGTCGGGCCTAAGTCGCTCAAAGTGCAAATATAATATATTTGTTCTCCACTTGCAGCCGATCGCCAAAACCGATGGGCACAGCAATGATTCCTTGAATTTCAAATCTCAAGCAGACTGAATTATCTGAACAGACAAGACATCTTCTGTTAAATTTCCCAAGTAAAGCAAACGCTGGCTTTATGGCTAAACCGACATCGGATCAGGACTCAAATTCAAAAGAAAAGACCTTCAAACCAAACTGGAATCCGTTTTGTCAAATGAAGTCGGATTGGTTGTCATTGCCTGCAAAGCTGGTTGGTGCAGGTTTGGATTCAATTTTATCTCATGTCCGAACCTGCCCACAAAAACTGAGATATTGGTTCTCAAATCTGGCTACTTTAGCCCGATTTGAGAAATCGTTGAAGATGTCCTCGCCATCATCCACATCTTTAGTTACAGCCTGGGCGCGATACTCAGAAAATACCAATAGCAAGTATGCCGAGACCGTTAGTTACCAAGTTTACCCGTGCCAGAAATTAGGGGTAATCCGGAAAAAGTGGGTGAGCGCTGTTCGCAAAGTTTACAACATTTTAATTGCTTACCTAGACGAACATCAAGGTTTTATCAAAATCGGCAAGGGTCGAGGAAAGCGAGGTTTGAAAATGGTGCTAAAAACATCAGGTTTAATTCCTAAATGGTGCATCCCTAGAACGCTGGCAGCATTCAAAACCAGGATTCATGATTTAGGTTGGGAATGTGACAAACAAATTGCTTCTGCTTTTGCCACAACTTACGATTTTATATTTTTTCCGACATTTGAGATGTATAAAAGAGTAATTCAAAAAAATCGCATTTTAAGGAGTAAAACGGCGACATCAATGATGAATTTGGCTGGCAAAAATTCAGGAAAACCTTACAAAACTTGTGTTGCCTTGACGGTTCCAAGTTAGTTGGGAGCAAAGACGAACCCACCTCTAAAACA
Organism: Microcoleus sp. PH2017_08_TRC_O_A; assembly: GCF_020738665.1. Lineage (NCBI taxonomy): Bacteria > Bacillati > Cyanobacteriota > Cyanophyceae > Oscillatoriales > Microcoleaceae > Microcoleus > Microcoleus sp. PH2017_08_TRC_O_A. Next base: position 33,327 of record NZ_JAEQCE010000008.1, on the reverse strand, counting down.
TTCGTGCCGTGGGAAAAATTATACTTAAAATTGGGTGGTTGCCCAAATTGTAAGTTTCCTGACTGTGGGTATGAAATTTCTAGAGATTCCCCGGTTGTAAAGATTTTGGGGAAAGCTTTGTGGGATAAAATATCGATCGCTAATGTCCGAGCTCGCTCGTGTTGTACTTAGCATCTAGCAGGAAGTCTAAAATTATCCCAATCTTCAGGGTAAAAGTATCAGATAGTTAATAGCAGCAACAAAATAGGGAATTATGTAGAAAAAAGGCTGTCTGCACCAGTGGAAGTTTTAAGGTCTCAACTCAAGCAGGATTGGTGCAAGGAATTAGTCATAAATACTGCCAACACATTTACAAAAAGGACGGTTATAGTTATGTTTCATAGACCGAGCTCCCATTTTCCTCCCAACACCGACTTGAGTAGGGGTACGATGTGGGTTTCCCAGAGAGAAGAATTATGATTAGTGGCAGCCCAGACTTTATATTACCAGGACAAGGCATAGATCAGGCTCCGGAATTCCAGGAACTAGAAACTCCCGAAGGCGAGCTGCACCTGCGGTTCTACGTTCCTTCGGGGAACGAGTTCGCACTGCCGGCAACAGGGATTAGAGAGGTGCTATCCCCCTCCCCAGACCGAATGACACCCATTCCTAACGTTTCCTCCTTGCTTTTAGGTACGCTAAACATGAGAGGACGAGTGATTTGGGTGGCAGATCTGGGCCAATTTCTGGGAGACCAAACACCTCTGAACACCGATCGACCCGAAATCCCGATCGTGGCTGTGGAAGACCAAGATACGATTTTGGGGCTGGCAGTCGATCGAATTGTGGGGATGGACTGGCTCGACGTAGACCAACTGCACTCTCAGAACAATGCACCAGACGGCATGATTCCATTTCTGAGGGGAGAATGGATGTTAGGTGCACCAGCGACTAAAGTGCTCCGACTGCTAGATCAAGTGAAAATTCTGCGCTCTGCGCGGTGGGCAGCGTGAAATCGATTTTAGATTTGCGATTTGCGATTTTCGATTGGGGTCTAACTATCAACAGTCACAGGACTTGAGGCACGCATCTAAACATTCAAGCAAGATAAAAATCTAAAATCTCAAATCTAAAATCTAAAATCAAAAGAGGGCGGCAAATGGCAACAAGTACCAACTTTCAGCAGGACTACCAACGGGCAGAAGCGGCCTACATGGATGGCAACTATTCAGAAGCCGCAGCCCTAGTTTATCAATTAGTAGAAGATTTTCCCGAAGACCCCAGCGCTCGGCTGCTGTGCGGGCACATATACTGCTACGGACTGCAACAGTATGAAGTAGCACGGGAACAGTACATGGTGGTGCTGAGCCTGAGTGACGACCCGAGTTTGGTCGAACACGCTCACAGCGGTATTAGCCACACAGACCAATTTTTATCCGGAGAACTGCACACGGAAAGTTTCGAGGCTTTGTCTGCGGAAACTGAATTGGAATTCTACCCAGACTTGTCTATGGAGGAAGGGTTGGAAGACCCGGATTTAGCACTTTTCCAAGGGAATTCTCCATCCATGTCCTATGGGAGTCAATCGCCACAGGACATGGAAAACGAGGACTTGGCAGATTTGGGGATGAGCGGGTTGGAGTGGGAACCACAAGACAGCAGTAGCAGTGCTGCAACCTCTCTCGAAGATTTAACTAACCCCTTTGCTGGCGACAGCGGCGCAATGGCAGCTTATGCTGATGCGTCCGAGCCGCTAGACATGGACGAATTTGGCTCGGACTTGGGAGATCCTTTTGGCTTAGATGACCCAGGGTTTGATGCTGGTGACTTGTCTGATAGCAAAGTTTCTGGTTCCAAGGCGCCTTATTCAGGAGAGTTGTTTTCAGAAGCTCCAACTCAGGTACTCAACGGTCAAAGTTTTGCTGGTTCTGAAACCGGGAATTCCTTCGATTCGGAGCAATTAGACTCCCCCACTGGGCCGTCTGACAATTTTGGCGAACCTTTTGCGCCGCTCGATTTGCCAGACGAACTCGACCTGAATGATGACGACTACGACTATCAATCCCCGCCCGTGACCGGGCAAAATCAAGGTCAGAAGCCACCTCTGCCAGAAGAGGCAGACCCTTTTGCTCAGCCGATGTCCTCGGGTTTTGGGTCTTCTCGATCTCAAAGCAAGCAGCCGAATATTGACTCGGAATACTCGTCAAATTATTCGCTGGCGGAAGACGAAACGCTGTTGATGGGAGGTGCTGTCCCCAATTCTCAGAGTCAAAGGTCGAGCCGGGGACAATTTAATTCGGCCGATCGCTCAAACTCTAACAGCAATGGTTACGGCGACTCGGAACCGCAGGCATTTGGCTCCATGGACAGCTTTGAGCTAGATGCTTTTGATGACGACGCTTTCAGCGATTCCTTCTCTCTCGACGAAAACGAGCAAGCGACTGCTTTCGGGGCTGCTACCAAGAACAGCAGCGACTGGTCGTCAAGAACTGGGAACGCTCAAGAACACAGCGGCTTTTTAGACGAATTTGACGATTTTGACGATTTGGGCAATTTGCCGGATTTTGATATCTCAGAAGATGCCAACAGTTCGATCCTGACTAGAGGTAACACCAATTTCGGCAACTCGACCAGCGGCATGATGGGTACGAGCGGCAGCGGTCTGGACTTTGACAATAGCGACGGCTCGGCAATTCGAGACGATGAGATTTTTAGCATTTCCGGCCCTGCTGATGCGTCGGTGCCGACTTTTGCTCCGACAGAAAGTGAGGCGATCGATAGTTCGGTGACTGTAGAACAGGGCGGACTGGCTTTCTTGGAAAATGCCCCTCTGTTTACCAAACAGTTGTACACGGCAATCGGGGCTGGATTGGTTTCTCTGGTAGCTGTGGCTTTCGTGACTAACATTGCCTCCTATCAAGCTCTGAAGCAAGACAAGCCGGAGGCGATCGTTTACCTGCGCCAAACAGGCTGGGTAATGACGGCTGCCGCAGGCTTTACGAGCTTTTTGACTTCTTGGGGTATCGGCCAGTTGATCGCCAAGCAGGTACGCAAGTCCTCGGACAATTTGCAAGCTCAGTTCGATGCGGTATCTCAAGGAACTTTGGACGCTCGGGCAACGATTTACTCGGAAGATGAATTTGGCAAAATGGCTGCTAAATTCAACCACATGGCGAAGGTGATCCAAACTACGATTAGCGATACCAGACGCAAGTCTGACGAGCAGGAACAGGCAAAAGAAGACTTGCAGCGCCAAGTGATTCGCTTGCTAGATGACGTGGAAGGAGCGGCTCGGGGTGACTTGACGGTGACGGCGGAAGTGACGGCAGACGTTTTGGGCGCTGTTGCTGACTCGTTTAACTTGACAATTCAAAACCTCCGCGAAATCGTCCATCAGGTGAAGCAGGCGGCTCGGGAGGTTAGCAAAGGCGCTACGGATAGTGCCAAGTTTGCGGGCGATTTGTCTTCTGATGCGCTGCGGCAGGCTGAGGAACTGGCGGCGACGCTGAATTCGGTGCAAGTCCTCACCGATGCGATTCAGCGGGTCGCAGAGAGTGCTAGAGAGGCGGAAGAAGTGGCCCGGGGCGCGGCGGCAACGGCTCTGAAAGGGGGCGAGGCTGTGGAGCGGACGGTGGCCGGGATTTTGGAAATTCGAGAAACGGTAGCAGAAACCACGAGAAAAGTCAAGCGGTTGGCGGAAGCTTCTCAAGAAATTTCTAAGATTGTGGGTTTGATTGCGGCGATCGCCTCTCGGACGAATTTGTTGGCTCTCAACGCTAGTATTGAGGCGGCGAGAGCTGGGGAATCGGGTAGGGGTTTTGCGATCGTGGCGGATGAGGTGCGGCAGTTGGCAGATCGATCGGCGAAGTCTTTGAAAGAAATTGAGCAGATCGTGATGCAAATTCAAAGTGAAACCGGCGCGGTAATGACGGCGATGGAAGAAGGGACGCAGCAGGTGATTGAGGGGACAAGATTGGCAGAACAGGCGAAGCGATCGCTTGAAGATATCATTCAAGTTACCAATCGCATTGACGTGTTAGTGCGATCGATTACGGCGGACACTGTGGAGCAGAACGAAACAGCTCGTTCGGTGGCCGCTGTGATGCAAGCTGTCGAGTTAACTGCTCAGGAAACGTCCCAAGAAGCGCAGCGAGTTTCCGGTGCTTTGCAAAATTTGGTAGGCGTTGCTCGCGACCTTTTGACATCGGTGGAAAGGTTCCGAGTAGAAACAGCAGAAAGACAATAATTGATTGTTTAATGCTTTTTTTACTTCCTGATTTACAAGCACCTTAGTGTGGCAATGATGGCAAACAAAAAGCAACCTCGCAGTCTTGAAACGATTGCGGGGATGCCAATCCAGCACCTAAATAAACTAGGAGTTGTACAGATGAACGATAACATAGTAGAGGTAATTCCTGGTATTTTTGGTGAAATTCAGCCGAATGGCTGTATTATCTCTACTTTAACCAAGTCTAGCAGGGGCTATGCCAACAAAAGACTTAAGATTGACGGTGAATGGAAAACGTTTACAGTTCACCGTTTAGTATTAGAAAATATCTTAGGTCGTCCGATTAGATCAGAATACTTTTCTTGTCATACTTGCGATGTCCGTAACTGCATTAATCCCAACCATTTATGGGAAGGTTCTAGGCTGGAAAATTCTCAAGATAGGTTTAGAAAAGGACGGGTTAAAGATGTAGGAAGCACATCTGCTCCTAAACCTCAAAAAGTACCGCGAGGCATAGAAGTAATTCCCGGCATTCGGGCCGAAATACAGCCAAATGGCTGCATGATTTGTATCCTGGCTAAAAGAAGTGATGGTTACGCCATTAAGGGTACTAAAATTAATGGCAAAACTAAAAGTTTCTACGCTCACAGACTGGTATTGGAAAACAAACTGGGACGATCGATCAAACCGGGTTATTTTGCCTGTCACAGTTGCGACGATCGCGGTTGTGTCAACCCCGATCATTTGTGGGAAGGAACTCCCGCCGATAACTCCCGCGATTCTATAGAAAAAAACCGCTTTCCTTTCGTTCCCGGCAATATAAATCCTAACCGCAAGCTAAAACCCGAACAGGTGCAGCAGATTCGCTATCTTTTAGGTGAGGGGATATCGAAAAGAGAAATAGCCAGGACATTTGCCATATCTCGCAGTCAGATTATTCTCTTGTCAAGGGGACAGATTTACAAAGACATTCTCTAAGACTCCTAAAATAGACAAAATACAATAACGCTTAAAATCAGGAATAAAACTATGCTGCCGGAGCAACAACAGAGGATCATGGGCTACTTTATTGAGGAGGCAAAAGACCACCTCAATACGATCGAACAAGGCTTGCTCAACCTACAAGCGACGATCGAAGACCCAGAACTGGTTAACGAAGTATTTAGGGCTGCTCACTCTGTCAAAGGAGGAGCCGCAATGCTTGGCCTGACTAGCATTCAGCAAACATCTCACCGACTAGAAGATAGTTTTAAAATTTTAAAAGAGTGCAGCGTTAAAGTAGACCAACAGCTAGAGTCGCTGTTTTTGCGAATTTTTGACACGTTACAAGGGCTGTTAGAGCAACTGTCGGGGCCTTTTGGGCTGACAGAGGAATTGGGAGAGCAGATGGTTCGAGAATTAGAACCTGTATTTGAAGAACTCAACGGGCACTTGGGGGGACTCGTCGGACACTGCGCTAACGATTCAGACGAAAGCAGCCCGCTGCCAATACCACAAACAGTTATGGCCCGAATGGGAGCCGGGACGTTTAACTCATCGATGAGTTTTGCGGACTCGGATTCAGCTTACGCATCCGATCTCACAGAAACGGAAGAAACCGCGCTGCATCTGGTATTTGACTCGGATGTGCCGGCGAGGATGCGGGAAATGCTGCAAGAGTTCAAACAGCCTGAGGGTTCTGACAGCAGGCGACAACTTAGGAATATTTGTCGGAACTTGAAAATGGCGGGGGAGGAATTTGAACTGCCCGAGTGGATAGAATTGATCGCTGTGGTAGAAAAGGCGATCGCCAACTCAGAAAATACCTACCGCACCTTAGCCCCAACGGTCATCAAAGACATCAAACAAGCCCAAGAACAGGTACTTTTGGGTCAATCTGGGTCGATCGCACCCAGCGCCAAACTTCTGGCGCTGGTGCCGACGGTTGTGGTTCCGGAAACAGATTTTGAAGACTTGCTGGCATTCGCTCAACCGGGTACGTTGGGTTCAAATGCGGTCTCTGTTGAAGATGCGGCCTGGGATCTGGCTTTGGGCGGCGATTCCCCGGATGGATCGAACAAGTTGCTGCCAACAATTTCTGGGCTGAGCATAGACGAGCTGTTCGAGCAACTCGACGGCGACGAAAGTGACGATTACGCCGGAGGTCTATCGCCGTTGGACAATTCCCCAGGGTTCGGAGAATCAGATGTAGAGACAGGTTCTTTTAGAATCTCGACGCGCACGGGCCCGGAAGTGGGGGCGGCCGAACTCAACACTTTAGCAGACTTGTTTGAAGGCGAATCTCCAGATCTCGACGGCGCTTGGGAAGAAGAAGATGATCTGGACTACGTACAATCTGCTTCTAGGATGCCGACGGGGGGAATCATGGAATTAGATGATGATGACAATTCCGGCGATTTTACTGATTTGTTGTTTGACGAATACGGTGAGGAAAATTCGGAAACGAATGCGAGGACTCCTTTAGAGGATCTCACGAGTTTGTTTGGGGACGATTTGCTGTTTGGAGGTGAGGCTGATGGTTCGGCGGTGGCAGCCGATCGCGAAAATGCGGGTTTAAAGCAGCCGCCAACTCGCAAACAGCTTGAAACAAACAGGCAGGGTTTGGATCGGGGAGAGGGCAGGGTCGGCATTACCAGGAGGCAAGCTGATGAAGATGCTCTCGGTACGCTTTTGGACGAAGTGGCGGCCCAAACTTCTGTTGTGACGGCAGATGCTGATTTGGATAACTTGTTCGGCGATTTAGGCTCATCTGAGGAAGCGACTGTGCCGACAGTTTCCGAGGAGTATGCTCTCAACCCGGATGCTTTCGACGCAGAATTTTCGGATCTACTAGCAGGTGGTGGCAATGATTCAGGGGATGCAGAAAAACCGACTGTAGCCGAAATAGATGATTTCGAGTTGCTCTCTGGGGTGGAGGAAGACTCGGATTTCAGCGAGCTGTTGAGCATTACTTCTGATTTCCTTTCTTCTGAAGGTGAAGCTGGGGAGAGCAGGGGCGATCGATCTTTAGCTACTGGCAGCACACCAAATGAGGAAAGTGGCAGCGTTTTTAATATGACATCAAATTCTGATTCTGATTCTGATTTAGATATTTCTGCGGATGGAGATTGGCTAGAAGATGCTTTTGGCCTGGAAGACGAGTCTGTGCAATCGACCAACCTGGATCTGGAGGATACCGATTTAGATGCGCTGTTTGGGGAGATTACGTCGGACTCGATTTCTGAGGATGAGGAGACTGGGCGCGATCGGCAGGCGGTTCATTCCCAAGAAGCGGCGAATTTGGCAGATCTGTTCGGTTCTGTACCTACGGGTACTGAGTATGACGGGGAAGCTTCGCCAGAAGTCGATGGGGATTGGTTGAATTTAAATGGAGATTCTCAATTGCCCAGTGCTGGTACGGCAGCGGATGAGGGGGACTTGGCGAGTTTGTTCTCGGACTCCGAGGCTACTGTTTCGGAGGCAGGCTTGACAGATTTGGCAGCGGCTGAATTGGGGCTATTGTCCGATCGTCCTGATGCGGAAATTGCCAGTGTCGAGTCTGATGAGGGTACTTTCGATTTGTTGGAGGATATGTTTGGCGAAGCGCCTCCACCGTCGGTGGATGCCGAAGCTGGTTTTGATTTGCAGGAGTTGTCGGCCGAAGTTCCTGAGAGTTTGTTCGATCGAGCCCAAACAGATGCGGCAAGTGAATCCGACGAGGAGGAAGATGATTTGTTTGGCGCGCTGGAAACGGATTTTGCGGCTGGCGATTTAGAGGTGATGTCGTCAGAATCTCTCGATGATATGTTTGAGGGCGATGCTGATTTGCTAGCAGCTCTGGAAACCGGGGCGACTCTCAACACCGAAGAGTTGGATGCTTTTGATGATTTGTTGGATTCGCTAGATGCTGGGCCTCTGGTGACTTCGGAACTGACGGGCTTTGGCGACGAAGAAGAAGAATTGAGCGAAGCCGATGCAGCACAGTTGGAAGATGAGTCGCTGGCGGACTTTTTTAGCGACATTCAATCAGGTACTGAGGATTCCGAAGGCAATTTTGACGATTTAGAAGCGCTGTTAATCGCAGGCGGTGCTGGGGTCGCAATGGCAGCCTCTGGGGGTGCAAATCCGAGTCCGGTAACGACGGAAGTTTTCTCCGATCTTGAAGATCTGCTGAGCGAGAGCGCAACTATGCCGGAAATTCCAGCACCGGCGAAAACTGCCCGCAAAGCACCACCCGCTCCTGCTGCGGAGAGCGACGACGAATTTGGCGACTTAGAAAAACTGCTGGAAGATCCAAAGGACAGCGGCCGTCAAAGCGAAACCAATATCGGACAGTCGTCGGTCAATAACAGACCCAGGCGGAATGCCCGCGCGGGCGGGTTCGGCGACCAAACCATGCGCGTACCGGTCAAGCAACTGGACAACCTCAGCAACTTGATGGGGGAACTGGTAGTCAACCGCAACAGTTTGGAGCAAGACCAAGAACGGATGCGGCAGTTTTTGGACAATTTGCTGCACCAAGTGACGCTGCTGAGCGATGTCAGCCAACGGACTCAGGATTTCTACGAGCGGAGTCTTTTGGAGATTGCTTTGCTGGCAAACCGCCAGGGACATCGATCGGCATGGCGCACCGAAGAGTCGTCCCACCAACGCGAAAGCGCTTGGAGACCAGAGGAAATGGACAGGTTTACTCCTTTCCACAGTTTGGCTCAGGAGATTATCGAGCTGATCGTGCGGGTGCGGGAGTCGGCGGCGGACATTGAGTTTTTGGTGGATGAGGCGGATCAGGTGACTCGCCAATTGCGCCAAGTCACGACTCAACTGCAAGAAGGTTTGACTCGCGCCCGGATGAAGCCGTTTGCGGAGACGACGGACAGGCTGTTCCGGGCGGTGCGGGAAATTGGGATTAAGTGCGGGAAGCAGGCTCAGTTGCAGGTTGAGGGTAAGGATATTTTGATCGACAAGATGATTGTGGATCAACTTTATGACCCGATGACTCACTTGGTGAACAATGCGATTACCCACGGAATCGAAGCGCCGGAGGTGCGTTTGGCAGCCGGGAAGCCTGCGATGGGCAGGATTACGATTCGGGCTTTCCACCAAGGGAATCAAACGGTGGTTTCGGTTTCTGACGATGGGGCGGGAATTGACCCGCAAAAGGTGAAGGCGAAGGCGATCAAGCAGAATTTGTTGACGGCGGCTCAGGCTCAGAGGATGTCTCGCTCGGAAGTTTACAATTTGCTGTTTATGCCCGGTTTCAGCACTCAGGAACAGGCGACGGAGTACGCCGGCCGGGGGGTCGGTATGAACGTCGTGGAGACCTCCTTGCACGAAATTCGGGGGACTGTGGGGATTGATTCGACGATCGGCAAAGGCACAGTATTCACCATCCGTTTGCCTCTGGTGTTGAGTATTTCTAAGGCTCTGACTTGCATTAGCGATCGAGCTCGGATTGCTTTCCCGATGGACGGGGTGGAGGACATGATCGATGTACCTCGCGATCAGGTGACGACTGGGGCAGACGGTTTGCCTTGCATTGAGTGGCGGGGTTCGATTTTGCCGTTCCGCCCGCTGCGGGATTTGCTGGGTTACAACCGCCATTTGGGCCGGGGCAGTGTTTACGGGTTTAATACTGACGATGACATGATTTCGGTGATCGTGCTGCGCTCTGCTGGGAATTTCTTGGCGGTGCAGGTGGATCAGGTTTCGACGGAACAGGAAATCGTGATCAAGCAGTTGGAGGGGCCTGTGCCGAAGCCGATCGGGATTGCGGGTGCTACGGTACTCGGGGACGGCAAAATTGTGGCGATTGCCGACGTTCTGGAATTGATTGATTTGGCTACTGGCAGGCTGCGGAAGGAAGCTGGCGGTACGCTTTGGGATGAAAGTGGCGATCGGGCTGCTGCGGAGGCTGCTGAGGAGAAGACTGAGCCAACTGTGCTGATTGTGGACGATTCGATTACAGTGCGATCGCTCTTGTCGATTACTTTTGAAAAAGCTGGCTACCGTGTTGAAGAAGCTCGCGACGGTAAGGAAGCTTGGGAAAAGATGAAATCTGGCCTGCCTTGCGATATCGTGTTCTGCGATATTGAGATGCCGAGAATGGATGGTTTAGAACTGCTTTCTCGGATGCAGAAGGATGCGGTTTTGTGCGAATTGCCGATCGCGATGCTAACGTCTCGCGGTGCTGACAGACACCGCCAAATGGCTTACAGTTTGGGCGCGAAGGGCTATTTCACTAAGCCTTATTTGGAGGAACAGTTGATGGATGCTGCTGCTCGGATGCTGAAGGGTGAGGTTGTTGGTGCTCCGGCTGTTGTCTAGGTTGGGTAACGTGTGAATGGGTATGAGTTCTGTGAGGGCTAAAGTCCTCGCAGGACTTTTGTGCGATCGGGTTAATTAACTGTCATACTTGTAGAGTAATATCGGATTTTTTTAACCACAGAGAGCGCAGAGGGCACAGAGAGAGAAGATAAAGATGAATAATTTATGATGCAATAAGTAAGGTTCGTAGTGTGGACTTTAGTCCGCAGTATTTTGCGGACTAAAGTCCACACTACGAACGATTTTTGTTATGGTAATCAGTCGGACGTGATATGATATCATGTCCAAGAAAAAGCGATTGAAAAAGGTACAAATCAAGCAAAAAGTTTTGGATTTGACTGGTAGTTTAGATTAATTAGCAACTGGATGGATTATGAAGAAACGATTATTTTTGAAAGCTGGTGTAGCAACAGTCAGCATGGCATGGTTATCGTCCTGTTTGCCTGGAAAGTCAGATGTTATGGCTGCTAGTAATGGTGTTTTTGAAGTTACTAAAACTGAGGAAGAGTGGCGCAAACTTTTGACTCCGGCACAGTTTAATGTGTTGCGAAAACACGCTACTGAACGCTCTCATACTAGCATTCTCGACAAGCAATACGGTAAGGGAATTTATGCGTGTGCTGGGTGTAATTTGCCAGTTTTTGCGTCGCAAACTAAATTTGATAGCGGTACTGGTTGGCCAAGTTTTTACGATCCGATCAAAGGGGCGATCGCCACATCGATCGATAATTCGCTGTTTGGGACTAGAATTGAGGTGCATTGCCGTCGCTGCGGCGGGCATTTGGGTCATGTATTTGATGACGGCCCTGCACCTACTGGCAAACGTTACTGCATGAATGGTGTGGCGATGAAGTTTATTGCTGGGTGAGGTTCTTTCACGGGAATTCTGTGGTGTGAAATCCGATAATCATCCGCGCGCAAAATGGCAGGTGCACTCCTGATTCGCCCGGATGGTATAGTGATTTTTGGGACGAAAGGGCGATCGAGGTTATGAATGGACGCTGAAGAACTTTTAGAAAGATATGCCAAAGGCGAACGACAATTTCATTCAGCTATGCTCAGAGGTGTAGACCTCAAAGGTGCAGACTTAAGTGGGATAGACTTAAGCTCTGCAAACTTGACAGCAGCAGAGTTGAATGAGGCCAACTTAACGAAAGCAACGCTTAATAGTACAAACCTCACGAAGGCATCTTTGAAAGGTGCGAATTTGAGCGGGTTAGTACAAGCTCAATCTGCAAACTTCACTGATGCAGATTTGTGCGGTGCTAATTTGAGTAAAGCCAATTTAAATTATGCTAATTTTAGTAATGCGAACTTGAATGAAGCAATCCTAAGTGATGCCCAACTAGCTGGTGTAAAATTTATTGAAGCATCCTTGATTGAAGTGTGTTTGAGCAGAGCTAAACTCAACAGTGCAAACCTGACTCAGGCAAACTTGACTGAAGCAGACTTAAGTCGGGCAGATATAACTAGCATAAAAATCAAAGATACCAATCTTCAGGGAGCCAAGCTGCGCGGTGTCAATTTGTCTAGCTATGATTTGTCGGGTATCAATCTAGCAAAGGCGGATTTAGCTGGAGCCGAATTGATAAAAGTAAATCTAAGAAACGCTTGTTTGCGGGGTGCAATTTTAGAGAGAACGGGTCTTCAAGGAGCTAATTTGATCCGAGCAAATCTGGAGGGTGCTAAGCTTAAGAGAGCAGATTTGACTGATGCCAATACTTATGGTATGAACATCAAGGATGCAGACTTAACTGGTACAATCATGCCTGATGGAGAATTTTACAAACCAGAAACCAATCAACAAGAATCTCAAACAGGAACATCTATGACACGCAAAATTATTCGTACTGACAAAGCACCCGCACCAGTCGGCCCTTACAATCAAGCGATCGCCGCAACGGGCACTATGCTGTTTGTAGCTGGCCAAATTGCGATCGACACTAGACTAAACGATATCGTCTACACCGACGACGTAGCAAAACAAACCGAACAAGTTATGGCAAATCTCGAAGCCATTCTCACCGAAGCCGGCGCGACTTGGTTGGATGTGGTAAAAACTACAGTTTTTCTCAAAAATATGAATGATTTTGCCGCTGTGAATGCGGTTTATGCGAAATATTTTGATGCGGAAACTGCACCTGCGCGCGCTTGTGTCGAGGTTGCGCGTTTGCCGAAGGATGTGTTGGTAGAGATTGATTGTATTGCTGTTATTTGATTATTAGGACTCGATCTTCCGAATTCTTGCCCCCTACTTCCCCGTGAGACAAATTAGGTACGTTGTTGCGCTTCAGCGCTCTTTATAAATATTAGGAAAGAGCGCTGAAGCGCAACAACGTACCCTCAACTCAGATTGTTCTTAAGTCAACCGTATTAGGTTATACTATTTCTCAAAAATCTTGGTACAATAAAATTTTGGGCAAGAGTTAAGCAGAGGGTTGTTTATACTGACCATTTTGTAAGGTGCGTCGCTCGATCGATTGTCGATTTTTTTGAGGGATTTTTAATGGCGACGCACCCTACAGCTAAGCATACTTTATATTTTATTCAGTCCGCGGAGGCGGACTTCGTTTGTATAGTAGCGGTTTCAACCGCCAAACGATCGCAGATAGTTTTAAGTGCCGAGGGGAAAGTGCGCGACTGTATGAACTTCCACAGCCGATCGCACTTTTGTCGATCTGTCGCTGTCGCGCACCTACTCCCAAATCAATCTGAAACAATCAGATTTTATCTCAATTAGCAATTAGGAATTACTAATTACCAGTTACCAATCAGCAATTAGCAATTACTCCAAAAGCAATTACCAATTACCAACTGTCAACTATTTATTCAACGCTTCGCGGGCGGCTACCGCTTCGTCGGGATGAATGTTCAAACGGGTCAAATTAATTCGACCTTTATTGTCAATTTCTCGCACTTTGACAATCACTTCATCATTCACAGCTAACTCGTCTTCCACTTTCCCAACACGGTAGTCCGCTAACTGGGAAATGTGAATCATTCCTTCTTTTCCTGGCAGAATTTCGACAAAAGCGCCGATCGGAATAATTCGAGTTACGCGGCCGACATACACGTCTCCAGCATTCAACTTCCGCGTCATGCCTTGGACAATATTGTAAGCCCGTTGAGCTTTTTCACTGTCGTTACCAGCAATTGTCACGGTTCCGTCGTCTTCGATGTCAATCTTGACACCAGTTTCTTCGGTGATGGCTTTGATTGTTTTGCCACCTGGCCCAATTACCAAACCGATAAATTCGGGATCGATTTTCAGCGTTAGCAAACGCGGTGCAAACGGCGACATTTCCTTGCGGGGAGTGTCGATGGTTGCTAGCATTCTTTCTAAAATGTGCAGTCTCGCAGGTTTGGCTTGACGGATCGCATTTGCGATCGCATCTAAGGGCAAACCTTTGATTTTCATGTCCATTTGCAAAGCAGTAATTCCGGTGTCGGTACCGGCTACTTTGAAGTCCATGTCGCCTAAGAAGTCTTCAATTGCTTGAATGTCAGTCAAGATTCGGACTTCATCGCCTTCTTTGATTAATCCCATAGCCGCGCCGCTGACGGGTTGGGAAAGGGGAACGCCTGCATCCATTAACGCTAGCGTTGAGGCGCAAACTGAACCCATTGAGGTTGAACCGTCGGAGGAGAGGATTTCGGAAACTACGCGAATGACGTAGGGGAAATCTTCTTTGGATGGCAAAACTGGCAGCAAAGCGCGTTCTGCAAGGGCTCCATGACCGATTTCTCGGCGTCCGGGCGATCGCATCGGTTTGGTTTCTCCCACGGAAAATGGGGGGAAATTGTAGTGATGCAGGTAGCGTTTGTCTTGCTGCGGGTGCAAGTCATCGGCTAAATCTTGGGCGTCTCCTGGGGTTCCCAGAGTTGCTGCGGACAAGACTTGGGTTAAGCCGCGATTGAACAGCGCACAGCCGTGTACTCGCGACGGCAGCACCCCTACACGACAAGAAACGGGTCGCACCTCGTCTAGCTTGCGGCCGTCTACACGGACGCCATCTTCGATGATTTGCTTCCGCATCATTTTCTTGGTAACGTCTTTGAAAACGTTGCCAATTGTCTTGCTGGTGGCTGCTAGTTTGATCGGATCGTCTTCGGCTAGTTCGGCGATCGCAGATTCGACTGCATTTGCCTTCACTTCGTCCAAAGCTGCATTCCGTATTGTTTTGTCTTTTTCAAATCTTGACAAAATGATGCGGATGGGTTCTTGGGCGCGATCGCGAATGAAGTTTTCGAGGGCGAAATCTTGCGGTGGGCGTTCCTCTACCACGAAATCGATGCCCAATTCTGCCATGATTTCGCGCTGGGCTTGAATCAAGTCACAGGTTGCTTCGTAGCCGAAGTCGATCGCCTCGATGATATCCTGTTCCGGCAATTGGTTGGCGCTGGCTTCCACCATGATTACTCCGTCTGGAGAACCGGCTACCACGAGATCCAATTCGCCTTCTTTGATTTCGCTATAGGTGGGATTGATGATGAAATCGTCCCCTACCAAACCAACTCGCACAGCCGCCATCGGCCCGTAAAACGGCATTTTCGCCAGCAGAATCGCGACGGAAGCGCCTGTCACTGCCAAAACGTCGGGGGGCACTTGTTCGTCCATCGACAGCGTTGTTGCGACAACTTGGATGTCATCTCGCAGCCAGCTAGGGAATAGCGGACGCAACGGGCGATCGATCAAACGCCCAGTCAAAGTAACTTTTTCTGGGGGACGCCCTTCCCGGCGCAAAAATCCACCGGGAATTTTACCGCCAGCGTAGAGTCTCTCTTCGTAATCCACCAACAGGGGCAGGAAATCAATTCCCTCTCTCCCCTGCGATCGAGTCGCTGTCACTAAAACCGCCGTGTCACCCGACTGAATCAAAACTGCACCGCCTGCTTGAGGCGCCAGTAAACCAATCTTCAGTCTAATATCCCGTCCATCAAAAGATATTGACTTGTCTATCTCTACCATGTAGCACTGCTTCCTTATCTACCACATTCTTTCTCTGTCGGGATCGTAACATTACCACAGGATGTTTGAGAGGAACCAGCCAAAAGAGAGAGATAATCGGCGGGCGATCGACTGTCAGTGTCTTGATTGTAAGCATTTATACTCTTTAATTTTTTTTCATGTTCTCCAGTCGATTCTCCGGTCGATCGCCCGCCAAACACATTCCATAGATGGTACTATGAATTTTCGATTGGGAAATTTGGATCAATTAGGTCAACCGCAGATGTCAGGCAGATAAACACAGATTAACGCAGATAATTTCAAGATATTTCGGATTTTTTGCAAGAGTTATATTATTCACAAATCAAACAGGACTGCTGTAGCAAGTCTCGCAATTAAATAAAAATATTAGGATTTAAAAATGGCAATTTTACACGGCAGTTGGCTACTGGAAAAAGAAAAAAGTGGCTTATTTATTTGGGGAGAAACTTGGCGGAAAGTTGGGGCGATTGATACCGTTAAATCGGGGATGAGTCTACAGCATCCTTTGGCAATGACCGAATCTGAACTGAAGACTTTTCTAACTTCCTTGCAGCAGTCGGGCAAACTCAACTGGCAATTACCCGAAACCGCAGATATTCAGGAGAAAAGCAAGAAGACTAGACGATCGCCCAAAACGACCACCGCAGCCATTCCTACGGAAAATTTATCGATTCAGAGGCAAGTTCGGGCGATCGCACTTCCCACCCAAATCTCCGCAGACAACGCCACACTAATCCCGCAGCACTCAGCAGCAGCACTTGAAGAACCAACAAAAATCGAGGAAATTTACCTTTATCCTTGGCAAGTAGAAGGTTATTTACTCAACCCTCAAGCAGCTTTTGTTTTCTTGCAATCACTGCCACTCAATAGCACAGAACTAGACTCTTTTGTCGGATCGGATTTGCGTTTTTGGTCTCATATTGCTAGGTGGAGTTTGGATTTGTTGGCGAGGTGCAAATTTTTGCCAGCATTAGAACCACAACCTGACGGTTCTGCTATTGCTAAATGGCAACCTTTGTTAGATAGTTCTACAGATACACTCCGCCTCGCTACTTTTGCCAAGCAAATGCCGGCGGCTTGTCGAATATATCAGAAGAAGGAAGAAGGAAGAGGGGAGAAGGAAGAAGGAAGAAAGGAAGCAGAAATCGGGGAATGGGCTTTGGCGGTGGATTTGCCGGTGGGGGCGGAGGATTTGGTGTTGGGGTTTTTGAGTAGTGTTGTAGATTGTGAAGTGCGATCGTCTGCGAGGGCTGCGCTAACGGCTGCTGGCTCAACTTTAGATATCAAAACAGTTTCCCCAACCCGCGAATGGTTGCAAGCTTTGCAGCAGGAATCTGGGATTGTGCGCGCCGAATCAGCAGCTTTGGAAAAGTTGGCAACCAAGCTGACTGCTTGGGCTGCACCGCTGCAAAATCAACTATCTCAACAAAATCAATTTCATACTTGTTTTCAACTACTACCGCCGTCTCCAGGTAAAGTTAACTGGAGTTTAAATTATTGCTTGCAAGCAGTAGATGAAACCGATTTTTTGGTAGATGCGAAAACTGTTTGGAACAACTCTGTCGAACGTTTAAATTATGCGGGGCGGACAATTGAATTGCCTCAAGAAACTTTGCTCAGTGGCTTGGGTTTAGCCTCGAAACTTTATCCGTTAATTGAGCCGAGTTTGCAAGCACAACGACCGCAATCTTGTCAACTAAATCCGCTGCAAGCTTACGAGTTTATTAAGTCTGTGGCTTGGCGGTTTGCTGATAGCGGGTTGGGCGTGGTTTTGCCGCCGAGTTTGACAAAGGCTGATGGTTGGGCGAGTCGTTTGGGTTTGAGTATTAAGGCGGAAAAAACCCCCCCCAACCCCCCCTTAGTAAGGGGGGGAGTAGGAGAAACTAACCCCCCCTTAGTAAGGGGGGGCAAGGGGGGGTTGGGCTTGCAAAGTCTGTTAAGTTTTAAGTGGGAATTGACGATCGGCGGACAGCGCATTTCTAAGGCAGAATTTGACAACTTGATCGCGTTGAATTCGCCTTTGGTGGAAATTAACGGCGAGTGGGTGGAGTTGCGCGCAACCGATGTCAGGGCGGCTCAAAGTTTCTTTGCTAGTCGCAAAGAGCAAATGACTCTTTCCTTGGAAGATGCTTTGCGGTTGGCTTCGGGCGATTCCCAGATGATTGAAAAGTTGCCTGTGGTGAATTTTGAAGCAACTGGTCAACTTCAGGAATTGTTGAATACTTTGAGCGATAATCAGGCCGTAAGTGCGATCGCAACTCCAGCCACTTTCCGAGGACAATTGCGGCCTTATCAAGCGCTAGGGGCGGGCTGGTTAGCATTTTTAGAACGCTGGGGTTTAGGTGCTTGTCTCGCGGACGATATGGGTTGCGGCAAAACGATTCAGCTAATTGCTTTTCTCCTGCATTTGCAAGAACAGGATGCCCTAAAAGCCCCGACTTTACTGGTTTGTCCGACATCAGTGTTAGGGAATTGGGAACGCGAAGTCAAGAAGTTTGGCCCGACGTTGAAAGTGTTACTCCATTATGGAGATCAACGCGCTAAAGGTAAAGCATTTGCGGCCGCAATTAAGGGAAAAGATTTAATAGTTACCAGTTATTCTCTGGTGTTTCGCGATGCTAAGGAAATTCAAAGCACTAAATGGCAGGGATTGGTTTTAGATGAAGCGCAAAACATTAAGAATTCCGAGGCGAAGCAGTCGCAGGCGGTGCGGCAAATAGAGGCATCTTTTAGAATTGCGCTGACGGGAACTCCGGTGGAAAATAGATTGCAAGAATTGTGGTCAATTTTAGAGTTTCTCAATCCCGGCTATTTGGGACCGCGCAATTTCTTTCAGCGCCGGTTTGCAATTCCGATCGAGAAATATGGAGATAGAGAATCATTGCATACTTTGCGATCGCTCGTCCGGCCTTTCATCCTCCGCCGCCTGAAAACTGACAAAGAAATCATCCAAGATTTGCCGGAAAAACAGGAGATGACTGTATTTTGCAGTCTGGCGTCAGGACAGGCGGCTTTATATCAGAAAATTGTCGAAGAGTCGATCGCTAATTTAGAATCAGCCGAAGGCATTCAGCGCCGAGGCATGATTCTGGCTTTGCTGGTAAAACTGAAGCAACTTTGCAACCACCCTGCCCTTGTGAAAGCAGAAGGTAAGCCGAAGGAATTGAGCATTAACAGCCAAGAATCGGGAAAATTGCAGCGGTTGGTGGAAATGTTGGAAGAGGTTGTCGCCCAGGGCGATCGGGCTTTGATTTTTACTCAATTTGCTGAATGGGGAAAACTCCTGAAACCGCATCTGGAAAAGCATTTAGGGCGAGAGGTTTTGTTTTTGTACGGCGGCATTAAGCAGCAGCAGCGGGAAGAAATGATCGATCGCTTCCAGCACGATCCGCAAGGCCCGCCGATTATGATATTATCCTTAAAAGCGGGCGGTACTGGCTTAAATTTAACCAGAGCAACCCACGTTTTCCACTACGATAGATGGTGGAATCCCGCAGTAGAAAATCAGGCAACTGACCGCGTATTTCGGATCGGTCAAACGAGAAATGTGCAAGTTCACAAATTTGTCTGTACTGGTACTTTAGAGGAGAAAATTCACGATATGATCGAAAGTAAAAAAGCTCTCGCCGAACAAGTAGTCAGCGCGGGCGAAAACTGGCTGACTGAACTCGATACTGACCAACTTCGCAATTTACTAATTCTCGATCGCAATGCTATTATAGAAACAGAAGAAGAATAATTTTTAGGGTTCGTAGTGAGGACTTCAGTCCTTCTTAAATGCGGACTAAAGTCCTCACTACAAACCTTCTTCTTTCTTCTTCCTTCTTCCTTTTTGAATGCGGACTAAAGTCCTGACTACAAACCTTCTTATTTCTTTTTTTCCTTATTTTTGCGGACTAAAGTCCTCACTACAAACCTTCTTCTTCCTTCTTCCTTCTTCCTTCTTCCTTCTTCCTCCTTCCTTCTTCCTTCTTCCTTCTTCCTTCTTCCTTCCGCTTATGATTGACAGAGAATGGTGGACACAACAATGGCTCGATTTAATCAATACCTACCGCTTCAAAAAGCGATTAGAACGCGGATGGCAATATGCGCGGGAAGGCAAAGTTCTCAGCATTAAATTTCCCAACCAAGAAGTAATTGCCATAGTTCAAGGAACTGATCCTAAACCCTATCAAGTTTCTTTAGGACTCGATACTTTAACCGATGAAGATTGGGATTACGTGATTGAAAATATGTCGCAAAGAGCGGTTTTTTCAGCTAAACTATTAGCTGGAGAAATGCCTCACAATATTGAAGATGTATTTGCGGCGGCCGGAAAAACCCTATTTCCGTTAAGTTTGTCAGATATTCGATCGCGCTGTAGCTGTCCTGACTCGAAAAATCCTTGCAAACACATCAGTGCAGTATACTACTTATTGGGCGATCGCTTCGGCGAAGACCCCTTCGTACTGTTTCAACTGCGCGGTAGAACCAAAGAGCAAATTTTAACCGCACTCCGCCAGAGACGCGGTACCCAAGCAGAGGAAAATTCCCAGCTAAACACCTATGACAATTCCCCCGCCGCGAATGCTAAAGTGCCAAAGGTCGATCGCTTTTGGGAATACAACCAACAGCTAGAATCATCTTTAGTCGTGATTGTGCCACCGCCCAGCAGCGAAACCGTATTAGATATTTTAGGCCCCATTCCCCTGGCAACCGACGCCAAACTGACAACTACCAAATCCTCCCCCGCATCAGACGGCATCAAACAGCATTTGAGCAAAATCTACCAAACAGTTAGCCAGCAAGCAGTTTTAGCCGCACTGAAACGAAGTGAAGCAGACTAAAAGATTATTCTTTCTTTGTTTCTGGGAATTACGCAAAGTCTAAGAAACCGGTTTCTGAGAAAATATCTGCTGGGTAGCAAAACATTTCGAGAGAAACCGGGTTTCTTTTAATTATGCAAAGTCTCAGAAACCGGGTTTCTGAGAAAATATCTATTGGATGGCAAAACATTTCTAGAGCAACGGGCTTTCGGCTAACTATCCATCAGGTTAAGAAACCCGACTCTAATATCAAATTCAAAACAATAATAGAACTAATTGCGTTTAACAGAAGGCGGATTGGTGAAACGCAACCAAGTTGCTAAAGTAGCTACGGCGAAAACTGAAGCCAAGCCGAACGTCAAGAAAGTTTCAAAGGCTGACATAATACTGTTCCTCTTTATTTGAGCGATCGAGTAAATCTTTTCCTTTTTCTTTATATCAGCCTCAATCAATTTCTTCAACCTGTCCGGACATAAAGTATTTACTACTTTACAATGTAAAATATTTCTTTACAAAAAGTTACAGTCTTCCCAGATTACTCATAATATCGAGCAATTCCTGAGGCCGTTCAATCAAAAAATCGGGATTGTGTGCAGCCAAAACTTCCTGAGAATTAAAACCCCAACTTACCGAAATTACCTTAATACCAGTTTTTCTAGCAGCATCTATATCTCGGATTTCATCTCCTACATACACGACTTCTTCAGGATTTATATGCTCTTTTTTCAGCCATTTATTAATAACTTTATGTTTGCCAAAAGTTGAACCCGAGTAAATAAAGCTGAAAGTGTTTTGCAACCCGTTGATTTCTAGCAAGGCTAAGACATTCTCTTGGGAATTAGAGGTGATAATCCCCAATTGAAAGCCAAGGTTTTTTAACTCTA
This sequence comes from Microcoleus sp. PH2017_08_TRC_O_A, assembly GCF_020738665.1. Lineage (NCBI taxonomy): Bacteria > Bacillati > Cyanobacteriota > Cyanophyceae > Oscillatoriales > Microcoleaceae > Microcoleus > Microcoleus sp. PH2017_08_TRC_O_A. The sequence goes on along the minus strand of NZ_JAEQCE010000008.1, from coordinate 12,138 downwards.
GCAAAACTTCTTTAATTCCCGCAAATAATTCAATTTTAGGAATTTCACTGCGTAACTCTGCTTTCAATTTTCTAATCAGCAGCGGGAATTTGAAGATAGAAATGCCAGAATACCGGAGGATTTGCCAAGAAGTTAAGTTGCTTAATTGAGCGAGTTCATCTTTTGTCGCAGACTTAAAGCCGAATTCTGCTGACAAACGGTTGGTGATGTTCAGAAGAATATCGATTGTATCTGCTAAAGTACCGTCAAAATCAAAAATAATTACTTTGGTCATTGGGGAAGATTAAATCACGAGGGGGAAATCTCTTCTATATTACTCATTGCCTTTTGATTGTTAACGCAAAAAAAAGATAGCAACGGCGGGAATCGCACCCGCATCTCCCGGTATACTCCAGGGAATTCTACCATTTAAACTACGTTGCTGGTGGCAGCGAACCGAATCAAACGGTTGTCTCTAATCAATCCCAAATCGAAAATCTAAAATCCTCTCTTCCCCCGAATTTATCCGTGGGGTCGCCTCTAAAATCTAAAATCTAAAATCTAAAATCGATTGACGGGGCGATCGCTCTACCACTGAGCTACGCTGCCCCATTGCATTATACATTTTAAATGCAACTATTTGAGAATTGCCAAGCTGACAAACTCTAGACATAAATAACTATCAAGTAGGGTGTGTCAGTTGCGATAATTGTTATTTCCTGCCAACCATCTCAAAACTGACGCACCATTTTTTCTTGGTAGGTTCGTTTGCAGACATCGATTTTAAAAGAAGGAAGTTCGGCAACGAGCAATGTACGGGATGTAACGGATGTCAGAAAGAAGGAAAAAAAGACTGAAACTACTGACAACTATCAACTGTCAACTGTCAACTGACTATTAATTTGATTTGCTTTCGCATTCCGCCGCAACATTTCGGGTTTAATTCGCCGCAGCGCCGAAGCTGTAAATCGGCGGTTCCATTCTTCATCGGAAATCTCCGCTAATTCTGCAAGTGTCGGTGCTATGTTTTCAGGATAAGGCTCAAATTCTGCAACATCCGTTGGTTTGGCAAATCGCTGATTCCAGGGACAAACATCTTGACAAATGTCGCAACCTGCTACCCAACCTTGTAAATTAGATGCAATTTCGTCGGGCAGTTTTTCGGCTCGATTCTCGATCGTATGATAAGCTATGCACCGATCGGCATTCACGACAAAAGGCTCAGTAATTGCCCCCGTCGGACAGGCCTCAATGCAGCGAGTGCAAGTACCGCAATGTTCGGTGTGTGGCGCATCCGGCTCTAACTCGATATTAGTCAAAATTTCGCCCAAAAACACCCAAGAACCGTATTCTCGCGAAATTACATTACCATTTTTAGCCATCCAGCCAATCCCCGCCCGCTGGGCCCACACTTTATCCTGAACCGGCCCGGTATCAGCATAATACCGTGCTTCAATTCCTTCGCCTTGCGATCGCACCCAATTTGCTAACAGCTTCAGTTTTTTGTGCAAAATTTTGTGGTAATCCCGCCCCCAGCCGTAGCGAGAGATTTTAGCATACTCTCTGACTGCATCGTCCCCCCCCTCCAACGGGGGATTCTCGGGGCGTTGGTGAGGCGTGTAGTAATTGAGGGCGACACATATTAATGACTGCACATCTGGCACGAGCGATCGAATATCCAGCCGTTTCGGGTTAGCCATCCATGCCATATCCGCCTGATAACCCTTGTCCAGCCAAGCCTGCAATCTTTGTTTTTCTCGATCGACATCTGCGTCTGCTGAGGCGATCCCGACTTTGTGAAATCCCAACTCTAGGCCTTTTTGCTTAATGCGATCGCTATTAATTGTTATTTTCATCGGATAAAAAACCATATCACAAAATGGGCTATAAGTCTATTAATATTTAGACTGATTTTACGACAGAATTCATAATACTTTCACAATCTTTATATTTATAAATTTGAACTGTAATTTGTCAAAAACGTTACATAATTTTAATTAAGGGAGAATTCGATTCGCACATCTCAAGTACGGAAATCAAACCTACAGCGAATCCCACAGTATAAACATGGCAGTTAGCATTCAATCAGCTCAATCTATTTTCTCGAACACCGAGATTGCTAGTGCTGTTCCGGCCACCACGGACTCGTTCTACAAACTCAGCGTTGAAGACCAACTCGCACTGCTCTGGTATGCTTACACGGAAATGGGCATTTCCATTACCGCAGCAGCCCCCGGAGTAGCCAGCATGGCGCTGGTTGAAGGCGTCCTGGGCGAAATCAAACAGATGTCGCCGGCTGCTCAAAGCAAAACCATGTTTGACCTAGCCAGCAACGCCGACACCACCATCGGCCGGATTTACACTTCATTGCGCGTCAATACTAAACTCGGTTTCTGGTACGAGTTGGGACAGTTGATGAAACAGGGCGCTGTCGCTCCCATCCCTGCTGGCTATCAAATGTCTCCCGAAGCAACCCAAGTCCTTGAAACCATCAAGAAGCTCGATCCGGGTCAACAAATTACTGTACTTCGCAACACCGTAGTTCACATGGGCTACGATCCCGATTTCAGCCAAGAATACGGCAAACGCTCTGCTCCTCGCAGCACTCCAACCGCTGTAGCAGAGCGGGTGAAAACCCAGATTGAGGGTATCAGCGAGCAAACTGTGCTCAGCTACATCGACAACATGAACGCCTTCGACTTCACCCCAGCCGTCGGTTTATTTGCTGAAGACGGTGCTCTCCAACCGCCTTTCCAAAAGCCGATCGTCGGTCGCGAAGCTATCCTCAACTATATGCGGGAAGAGTGCATCGGCCTGAAAATGCTGCCCGAGCGAGGTGTGTCGGAGCCTGCTGAAGATGGCTACCGCCAAGTCAAAGTCACGGGTAAAGTCGAAACTCCTTGGTTCGGCGCCAATGTGGGTATGAACATCGCGTGGCGGTTTATGCTCGATCCTCAAGGTCAAATTTTCTTTGTGGCGATCGACTTGTTGGCTTCTCCTAAGGAATTGATGAATTTGATGCGCAAATAGCATCTTCTTGTTTAACAAAGACTCTACAGCAACCCAGATGCCACGAGGTGTCTGGGTTTAGTTGATTTGAGATTTGAGATTTTTCGATTTTTGATTTGAGATTTGAAGGATTCAAGGATTGGGAATGGCTGATGGCATAAGGGTTTGCGACTTGCCTACAGTTGCATTATTTTTGGTAACTGGTACAATTTCGGTCGATCGGCCTCAAAGCTCCATGAGGCGCATAGCATTATTGATTTTTTTTAGATAAAATTTATGACCCTAGCTATATCTTTTGATGGATTTGCTGTGACCAAGAGAATGATTACATTAGATTCATTCATCTCCAATCATTTCTTATATGACCGCCACAACTCGACCTATTTTAACTCGCTCTATAAATATCGTCGGTCTCACAAAGCCTGCGGTACAGCGATATTTTGAAACTTTTAACGCGGGCGATTTTGAAGCGACCGCTAATTTGTTTGCTGAGGACGGGGTTCTGCACGCGCCATTTGAAGAGCCAATTATCGGCAAAAGCTCGATCGCCAGTTATCTAAAAACAGAAGCGCGAGGAATGCATCTCGAACCCCAGCAAAGTGTAAGCAAAATTTTAGAAGATGGCACAGTTGAAATTCAGGTCAGCGGCCGGGTGCAAACTCCCGCATTTGGTATTAATGTCGGATGGATTTTTTTGCTCAATTTTCAGCAAGAAATTCTTTCAGTAACCGTCAAACTCTTAGCGTCTCCCCAAGAATTGCTGACTCTGCGGCCTAAGAAATTCGGTTCTTAATATAGGAATTATCCAGGGAGTGAGGCACAAATTGGTAATTGGTAATTGCCCAGAAAGCGACCGCAATGAAATTGTTTTATAGTGAGGAATAACCTCATCTCCAGAGGGAGCATCTCAATGAATGCAAAAAAGCAATTTCTTTACAGTGCTGTCCCCGAAGAGCGAGTGTTGAATAGATCGCTCTTCGGGGACAGCACTATAAAATCAAAACTGAGATGCTCCCATCTCCCTAAGCATAGCCAACGCTAGAGAAACCCGATTTTTTCGGTATTTATCAGCCCAGAACAGTACCTAGAGCAACCGCAGCCGACAGCTAAGACATTAATAGTTAGGACGCTGCTCAAAGCATCGTCCCACAAAAATCTTTTTTCTTGTGGGATGGCTTTGAGCAGCGTCCCAAAATTTGATTAAAAGGACTTTTGCAAGAGGTCTTTTGTCAAGTGTCCTCAAGCGGTCAACTGTCAACTGTCAACTGTCAACTGTCAACTAAATGCTTGTTTCTTCTTAATTATTTCTTCTTCCTTCGGTTCTACAATCTTAGAGTCTGGTTAGAGAAGAACGAGATTACACGAAAAAGTGGCTGTCACCGCACGGTGCGACAGACAACCACTAGAATCAAAAACATTGTCAATCACTAATGACTAATGACTGATAACGTTCGCGAGCGGGGACAGCGCTAATGACTAAAGACGTTCGCGAGCGGGGACAGCGCTAATGACTAATGACTAATGACTAATGACTAATGACTAATGACTAATGACTAATTAAGATTTTTCGGGCAAACTCGCTTCCAACTTCAGACAGTTACGACCGTCTAATTGCAAAGTGTAGTCCACCCGATCCATAAGTCGGCTCATAATCAGCCAGCCATAGCCGCTTTCCTGTTTAGCTTCCGGCCTCGGGGGACTGTAAGTATCCATTTCGTAACCTTTACCGTAATCCCAAATTTCTAAACCAATATCCCGATTTTTTAAATTCAAGCGAATTAATACCGGCAGGTTGGGTTGATCTTTGTGAGCATGGCGGATCACGTTAGAATAGGCTTCTGCTAACACCAAGCGCAAACGATTCGACTGACGCGGCCAATCGACGTGCTCTCCTAGCTCAACTTCCAAACTGCTCAGCAACCAATTTTCAACTATTGTTAAAAACCGCAAGTCGCTTGGCACATGAAGCTCAGTATTCATAAAAAAATCCCGTAAGTTTGAAAACCCTGTGTCTTCAGACCAGGTATGAAACATGACGCACCAAATTTATCTGGCGTTAATATTTGCCGCTACATAGAGGATACTCAATGGCGGGCGATCGATGCAATACAATTTTTTTGAAAGCCTCGATCGCAAAGCATCAGTTAAAAGTTAGGCATTTACCCCGCCCAAAAAACGGATACCGTGCCACTTACCACCGTCGTGGAGAGATCCAAATTTTAGAGGAAAGTTCAAGCTCCCGCGATTGAATGCGAGAGTCAAATCTCAAATCTCAAATCTCAAATCGACTGACGCGCTAGTTCTGTAACTTTTGCCGTTAGCGAAGCTTGCAGAAGAGCATCGCCCGCGTTCTCTGTATTAATCTGTAGGCCCTCAACTGACGGCTGGAGTTTTTGAGACCCAAAGCCCCCGACTCTTCGTCGGCATGACTGACAGATTCAGAGAACCTCCAGAGAGAGTATGGTTTGGTCGTCTTCCTGAACGGGATTGTCAGCTCGGATGTAAGCCAACAAATTGTCCAAGTTGAAAGAACCAGGCTCTTGAATCAAAAGTTGCCAAAGCCCTTCTTGTTGTAGCATAGAACGGGTTTCTTCGCCCCCTGCGACCGCCTTAGTGGTCACGCTAGCTTCAGTAATCCCGTCACTTGTCAGCAGAAATACATCTCCTGACTTTAATTCGATCGCACCAGCTTTACCTTTCCAGACTGGCAATATCCCCAAGGGAATACCGCGAGCTTTGAGGAAATTCGGCTCTGCTGGCGTTGCACCGCTAGCTGCTTGAGCTTTCACCTCTGAGTTAGACCAAACGATCGGATAAATGTGACCAGCATTAGCAAAAGCCAGGTGTCCTGTTGACGGAGTGTAACGAGCTACAACCATTGTAATAAAATGGTTGTTGCCGATCAGATCGTCAGCCATACTGCTGTTCATATTCTGCATCACTCTCTCGGGTTCGGGAGAAACTTCTTGAGAAAGTTCGCGCCGCATCACCGAAATCGCGCTAGCCATAAATAGAGCAGCCGGAACGCCCTTACCGGAAACATCTCCCACAGCTATCCAAATATCCCCTTGAGAGTGGACGTAGACCTCAAAAAAGTCGCCGCCAACTTCCCGCGCGGGATAGCAACAAGCTTGCACCCTGACAGTTTCAAAATCCGGCCAACTTTGGCGCAACAAGTTTGTTTGGATTTGGCGGGCCACCTCCAACTCGTTTTGCATCTGATTGGCTAAATCCAGAGTGCGCTGATAGAGCTTAGCTTGAGACAGGGCGAGAGCAGCTTGAGCTGCTACACCTTCTATTAACTCTATCTCTTCTCCCGACCAAGGGTTAGTGCCACCTTGCTGACACAGGGCTAGTACCGCCAGCAAGTCTTGCTGATAAGTTAGGGGCACAGCAATCTCAACCGAGTTACCGTCAGCCCCACTGTTGGCGCTGACTTGAGTTTGGCGGCTGGCTACGGCTTGAACCAGCAAATTTTCATCAAAAGAAAAGCTGCTAGGTTCGGCGTTTTGGGCTTGGTAGGGAAAGGTACTGGGTAATAGTCGATCGACCTCTACCGGCCGCAGCATACAATAGTTGGCCTCAAAAGTTTGACCTACGGTTTGAACAATAGTTTGTACCATACTAGAGTAATCTAGCGACCCGCGAATCACGCCCATCACCTCATTAAACAGAGATTCCTTGCGTAAAGCGCGGCGCAGTGCAACGCTGCGCTGCTTGTAGTATTTGTAAGTTTCTGACGCTTGATTGATAACTGATTTGAGCTCTTCAGGATTCCACGGTTTGGTGATGTACTTGAAAACTTGACCTGCATTGATTGCTTCTACCAAGTCTTCAACATCGGTGTATCCCGTCAGCAGAATCCGAATCGTATCAGGAAAGCGATCGACTGTTTTCCCCAAGAACTCGGTACCATTCATTTCTGGCATCCGCTGGTCAGATATAATCACCGCCATCTCGCCCTGTTCGTCTAGAACGGACAGGGCGCTGAGGGCGCTATCTGCTTTGTAAACCTGAAAATCGCGTCGAAACGTCCGGTACAGCAAATCCAAGTTGTCGGGTTCGTCATCGACTACCATTAGTTTCAGTTTGCTTCCATCTCCCCGACTCATGCTATTCCCTACTCCTAGGCGAATTAATCAGGTCTAAAACTAACTTGTCAAGTACCCTTGGCGGATTCAGCGGAGCCGAATCTGCGTGAGGGGTTTGGGTTTCATAGGTCAGTGCCATGTTAGTGATACCACAAGGAAGTTCGGAACTTGCATCCGGTCGCGGCCTGACCAGAAAGAATTGGTTTAAAGCCCCAAGGTTGAGCGGGAGAAATTAAAATCAGACTATTCATTACTCCAATCCTCGGACTTCCTTCTTAGAGGTCGCCCTCAACTGTCAACTGTCAACTGTCAACTGTCAACTGAACAGACCTCGCCGCCTTTGAGAGCTCGTCCTTTATTCCCGTTACAGCCGAATCAAGTTAATTTTTCTGCCAGTCTGAGCTTAGCAGAACGAGAGCGGGGATTTCTAGCTAGTTCGTCGGATTGTGGCACGATCGGCTTTTTTGTCAGTACCTGCAAACACTCTGTTGCTCTCAACTGGTGCTTAACCGGCCTGTCTTCGAGACTGTGAAAAGTAATAATTCCAATTCTCCCACCGGGTTTTAACCATTTAGGCGCTTGGTTGAGGAAAGTGTCTAAAGACGCTAGTTCGGAGTTGACAGCTATCCTTAAAGCTTGGAAAGTGCGGGTGGCGGGATGGATTCTACCGTTGCGCTGCTTGGGTGGGAAGGTAGAGGCGATCGCACCTGCGAGCTCTGTAGTAGTTTCAAAAGGACGCGATTGCACAATCCGCCTCGCGATGCGCCGCGACAGTCGCTCCTCGCCGTACTTGTAAATAATATCTGCTAGTTTAACTTCTTCCCAGTGATTGATAATCTCTTCTGCGGTCAAAGATTGCTGCTGGTTCATACGCATATCTAGTTGAGCTGGATGGCGAAAACTAAAGCCTCGTTCCGGTGTATCGAACTGAGCAGAGCTAACGCCCAAGTCTGCTATAATACCATCAAATTTGGCATCAGGAGACTGATATTGGGCAAAATTGCCGTGCCAAAACTCGACGGGCGAGTTGGCAAATCGGGATTGGCAAAAACGGATGGCTTCTGTATCGCGATCGATCGCCACCACCGTCACATCAGGGGCCGCCGCCAAAATCAAACTCGTGTGTCCGCCGCCCCCAAGCGTCGCATCCAAATAGCGCCCGCCGGCACGCACAGCTAAACCCGCAATTAACTCACTTCCCAAAACAGGAACGTGATAGGTGTCAACACTGACATCCGATCCAGGGGTATCCTTTTCAGATAGCTCGATATCCTTCATAATCTATAAAAGTGAAACAAAAATCAACAATAGTCAGTTGTCAGTTGTCAGTTGTCAGTTGTCAGTTGTCAGTTGTCAGTTGTCAGTTGTCAGTTGTTCTCAGTTCCTAGTTAGAAAGTTTTTTTGCTAATGAGCAATGACCTGTTTGAGCAATTACCACTGACCAATGCCCAATGCCCAATGACCAATTACCAATGACCAATTACCTATTACCAATTACCTATTATTATGTCAAGAATTGAGACTAGAACTGAACCAATGGTGCTCAACATGGGCCCGCACCACCCATCCATGCACGGCGTACTCCGGTTAATTGTCACCCTGGACGGCGAAGACGTAGTGGACTGCGAGCCTGTTTTGGGCTATCTACACCGCGGCATGGAAAAAATTGCCGAAAACCGCACCAACGTGATGTACGTCCCCTACGTGAGCCGCTGGGACTACGCTGCGGGGATGTTTAACGAAGCGGTGACAGTCAATGCGCCGGAAAAGTTAGCGAATATAGCTGTCCCCAAACGGGCGAGTTACATTCGGGTAATCATGCTGGAGTTGAACCGGATTGCTAACCACTTGATGTGGGTGGGGCCGTTTTTGGCAGACGTGGGCGCGCAAACTCCCTTTTTCTACACTATGCGCGATCGCGAACCAATTCTCGACTTGTGGGAAGCAGCCACCGGCTACCGCATGGTAAACAACAACTACTTCCGCATCGGCGGAGTCGCAGCAGATTTACCCTACGGTTGGGTAGACAAATGCGAAGATTTCTGCGATTACTTCCTTCCCAAAATTGACGAATACGAACGTTTAATTACCAACAATCCGATCTTCCGCCGCCGGATTGAAGGACTGGGTACGATTTCCCGCGCCGAAGCGATTAACTGGGGACTATCGGGCCCCATGTTGCGCGGTTCCGGTGTGAATTGGGATTTGCGGAAAGTTGACCATTACGAATGTTACGACGACTTCGACTGGGAAGTTTGCACCGAAGCTGCGGGCGATTGTTTAGCCCGCTACTTAGTCCGAATTCGGGAAATGCGCGAGTCAGTTAAAATCCTCTATCAAGCCTTGAAAGCACTCCCTGGCGGCCCTTACGAAAACTTGGAAGCCAAGCGCTTAGAAAGCGGGCCAAAATCTGAGTGGAACAGTTTCGACTATCAGTTTATTGGCAAAAAAGTAGCGCCAACTTTCAAGATTCCTAAGGGCGAACATTACGTGCGTGTTGAAAGCGGCAAGGGTGAGTTGGGAATCTATATTATCGGCGATGACAGCGTGTTTCCTTGGCGCTGGAAGATTCGTGCTGCGGATTTCAATAATTTGCAGATTTTGCCCCACATCGTGCGCGGTGTAAAGATTGCGGACTTGGTGGCGATTCTGGGCAGTATCGATATTATCATGGGTTCTGTCGATCGCTAGATGAAAAAGGGCGATCGTATTTTTGGGCTATTTGCTAAAAAGTGCGATCTCCCTTTTTTTGAATCCTCGATCGGCTACTATAAACTATGGAATCTCAACAATAAAAATCATAGCTAAAAATTACTTGAGTTCCGCACTGCGTGCAAATACGCTTATCACAATCATAATCTACTTCTAACAGCCGCAAGTTTGTGCTGTTGCAGTAGGGGCAATACTCAGTTACAGATAAACTTTCAGGGGGGATACACTGCCATTTTGGTAAATTAACAGCTACCTCTGACTCTAGGGAAGTTAATGTATTAACAGGTAAACTCCATACCCTATCTAGTAATTCATTGACTTTGAAACTTAATTCATTAACATTTTCAATCCACAAATAGCCGCAGCGGACAGCACGACAGATCGAAACGTTTCTCTCTTCTTCAATAAATATAGAGTTTCCCTTGGGATCGATCGCCTCGCATTTCCACAATGTTAATACTATAGGAACTTCTTGTGAGTAATTCACTATCAAAGCCGGGATATCGTTTAGTTGATGTTCTGTAAAACAAGCCACCCATATATCGCCGGCAATTCTCTTGCATCTTTCTAAAGAAACGCAATTTTTCAAGAAATTATCGAAGGCGATGATATCTTTGTCTACTTCATCGTGACCTAAGTAATTATTGCGTCTTTTTGTGTCTGCAAGATCGAAGATAACTAAATAAGCTGGTAATAATAACTCGCTGGATTTTTTGAACTCTTCTAAAAATGAATCTCTCGACATACAGAAGGATTATATTTAAAAGCTAAGGCTAGCTTATCACAGCGAGCGAAAATTGCCAATCTCAAATCTCAATTTTGCGATCGGCGTCAAAATGATATAATAAATTTTGAAAAATAGAGATGTTACAGAATGAATGCCAAATTTATGAACATCAAAATTTCTCTCTTTTCTCTTCCTCTGTGTCCTCTGCGCCCTCTGCGGTTAAAAAATCTTTATTTCCTCAATAAAATAACATCAACTATAAACTATGACAGTCCAGCAATTAGATATTAACGATAGCAACCCCGAACTCTGCGCTTTAATCAGCGAAAGAATTGCCGCCAGTCCCCAGCAGCGCATTACCTTTGCGGAATATATGGATTTGGCACTATATCACCCGCAGTATGGTTACTATAATGGCGATCGACCAAACATCGGCAAACAAGGCGATTTTATCACGTCGCCTCATTGGAGCGCAGATTTTGCTGAGGTTTTGGGCGAGCAATTTGTGGAAATGTGGCAAATTATCGGCAAACCTCATCATTTTACCATAGTAGAAATGGGTGCGGGGCGGGGAACCTTTGCCACACATTTACTGCAATACCTGCAACGACAACATCCCGATTTATTTAAAATATTAGAATACATTATTGTTGAGATTTCCCCTGTACAGCAAGCGGTGCAGCAGCAAAACTTAGCTGAATTTAAAATAGTCAAGTGGTGCAAGTGGGATGAAATAGCTAATAACTCGATTGTCGGATGCTTCTTTTCTAACGAGTTAGTAGATGCTTTTCCAGTCCATCAATTTATCATCGAACAAGGGCAACTTCGGGAAATTTACGTTACCGCAAACGAAGAAAAAAACGAACAATCTGGAAGCAAGTTTATTGAAGTAGTAGGCGAGCTTTCAAATCCTAAGATTGCCGAATATTTTGATTTAGTAGGAATTGATTTATCGGCAAGTGTCTATGGGGATGGTTATCGCAGTGAAGTTAATTTAGCAGCTTTAGAGTGGATAAAAACAGTTGCAGAAAAATTGCAGCGCGGTTATTTATTGACAATTGATTACGGCCATCCGGCGCACCGATATTACAATCCGAGACGCACAGAGGGAACGCTGCAATGTTATTACCGCCACCGCTATCACAGCAATCCTTATATTAATGTGGGGTGGCAGGATTTAACGGCCCATGCTGATTTTACGGCGCTGGAAAAACAAGGTAAATTGTGCGGTTTGGAGATGATGGGTTTTACTCAGCAGGCTTGGTTTTTGATGGTGTTGGGTGTGGGCGATAGAATTGCTTCTCTATCTGCAAATGATGCACAAGTATTGGATTTGGCAACATTTTTACGCAGGCGGGAAGCGCTGTATCAATTGATCGATCAGATGGGTTTGGGGGGGTTTGGGGTTTTGGTGCAGTGTAAGGGGCTGAGTGAGGAGGAGAAAGGGGAAAAGCTTAAAGGCTTGAGAGTGCCAGATTAGTTATTTAGATGAGTTTTTAAAGTTGATATTTGGGGAGAATCTCAGTTTTGCATTTACAGTGCGAGCGTCCCCGCTCGCGTGCTTGTACAAGCACGCGAGCGGGGACGCTCGCACTACCATAAAAAATGCTTCTTGCAAAA
>NZ_JAEQCE010000070.1:0-30437 GCF_020738665.1 Microcoleus sp. PH2017_08_TRC_O_A | reverse complement strand
GAATGAGATCACGGCTATTCCGGCTTTACTTAAAGTATTAAAATTAAACGGAAGCATTGTCACGATTGATGCCATGGGCTGTCAGAGGTCAATTGTGAAATCAATTATCGAACAAGGAGGAGATTACGTAATCACCTTAAAAAAGAACCAACCATCCCTGTATGCCAGAGTAGAAGAGTTATTTAAACAAGCAATTGCACAAGGATTTTCGGGATTTACACATACAGCTTATTCGACCAAGAAAGAAAGTAATCATGGTCGCTCAGAAATCCGACATCATTTAATGTTAAGTGACATCAAAGAGCTGATAGATCCCGACAATCAATGGGAGAAACTTCATAGTATAGGCATGATAGAATCCGTGAGAATAGTGAAAGGAAAAACAAGTATTGAAACTCGTTATTACATTAGTAGTTCACCAAATAATGCTCAAAAATTTGGTGAATCAGTTCGCAGCCATTGGGGAATTGAAAATCGTTTACATTGGGTGTTAGATGTGGGCTTTCGTGAAGATGATTGTCGAATCAGGAAAGATAATGCTCCGCAAAACTTTGCCATTCTTAGACACATTTCGCTCAATCTTTTGAATCAAGAAAAAGCCTCAAAAACCGGAGTAAAGAATAAGCGACTCCGAGCCGGGTGGGATGATGGCTATTTGGCCAAGATCCTCGCTGTGGCAGTCAACTAAATTTTCACAAATAACTCATCACTAAATATTATACAACTTGTAAATAGTAGTTGTAATATTTTTATTGTCTCAAAAATAGGACAGGCATAAAAACCACCATTGATCAGTTACTGTTTTCTTATAAAAGTCATTACAAAGCGTATCTATAGCTTCTAAGAATGGTGAATTTATCTCAAAATATACTCACCACTAGCGAAGAGTGTTCAATAAGATGCGTTCCCCCTGATGCTGTAAGGCTTTTTACCTGAATTATCGAACAAGGGTACTAAACATAAGGAAAGAATCCATAGCGTCCCGAATCAGGATTTTTTGTAAAGTATGTAAAGGTAATCCTGTTCTTAAGATCATCTGGGGGATGCTCATTCTCAATGATGGTTATTTGACTGTCACTATGGTTTTCAGCTAAATAATTATAAAACCGAACCTTGAGATCCGAACCCTGTAGACTGTCTTCCGTACTTTCTGGCTCGTAGTATGCCAAAAGAGGTGAATCTAACACAACAAAACCGGGATGTGATAGATTCTTCTCCTTACAAAATTCCATAAGACCGATAGTCATTGCCGCGTGGGTAATCGCTCTCAGCCCCTTCCCTTTACTGGTACGGTTTTGTCCACCTATGACAATATCTTTAAGCTCCTTATCAAAATACACTCGATCAGAGCCAGGAAAATCCCACTCTTTGAGTAGATGTTGAACTTTTTGGGCGAATAAATCAAGCAATGAGGTTGAAAGGTCAACAGGCGGAGTGATAACATTGACGGGTTTTTGAATCTCCGCAAGAAGTTCGACTTTCTTCTCTCGTAGTTGCTCAACCCTGTTAAATGTATCAATAGCACTTTGTAGATCGCCAGACTGCTTTACAATCTCACTGAAAATATTTTGAGCATCCCTAATAGGAGAGCTAATTTCTTGTATTTCCTGATTGAGTACCTGGAATTCAGGGTTGAGCCGCTCCCGTTGTGTAGTCACTTCCTCAACCTCATCTCTGAGATCCGATGCGGTTTGGTCGAGTTCCCTTGAAAGTTTCTCTACTTTAGCAATTTCAGCAGTTGCAGCATGAACTACACTTGCAACGTCACCATCACAGACTTCACTTGTATGCTGCTCGTTTGGAAGAGAACCACAGAGAGGACATGGCGTTCTCTCTAAGTGGACAAAAAGAGACCCAGACTCTTCAATTGCGGTAAGACGCTCAATATCTACCAGATAATGCTGTTTCAGCAGTTCAAAACGTGATAGAAGACTACCTATTTCGTTGAGCCTAGTAAATAAGCGTTCTAGTTGATCCATGATCGCACGACGGCGATTTATTCGGTCATTCAATTCGCCTTGCGCTCTATTGATGATATGTTGTTGCTCCTCGTAACGCGCTTTCAGTTGCGATAGCTGAACTTCCGCTTCAGTACGATTAATACCGAACTGGTTTATCTGAGTTTGTAACTCTTGAATAAGCTCGTCTATGAATTCAACTTTAGCATTATTATTCTGCCGAGTAGCTTCTAGTTCTGACTGGATTTCAGTCTGCCCTACAAACGCACTATCATCTACACCAGTAAGCAGTAACTTGAAGACTGATGACTCTAATGTTTTATTGGTGTTCTGTCCCGATAAAAACGGCGAGAATCGTTTTGTTATCTCACTTTCTTGAACTATGATTAATTTAACAATGTTACGAAAGCTAAGGCTTACTGTTTCTCCCTTTAGGTTTTTTCGTACACGCTGATCCGCAATTCCTATAGTGGATAAAAGATAATTTGAAAGTGTATCTTTTCTTCCATCTGCGTGTTTTTGCCGAAGAATATGTGGTTGTATATTAGGATTACCTAACAGCCAATTTCCATCAAATTGACGAAATTCTCCCCCGTCCGTGCTTCTTTCAAGTGTGAAAACTTCGCCATGTGTTGGTTGTAATACTAGCTTTGCCTGATTGTACCCAATCCGTTGAGGAATATCTCTTAGGGGTGATTTAACACTAGCACCGAGAAGAAAATCAATTGCCTCTACAATAAAAGACTTTCCGGTGTCCGATGCACCGCATATAACATTCAAGCCACTTTGAAATTCTAAAGAAGCAGAATCTTTATGGGGACTGCTGAACGAAATTCCGCGCAATTGAAGAGGATTCCAGGTCATATTCCTTGTCCTCCTGGGCTATCAATTGAATTAAACTGTGTAGACCATTCCCGAAAAAAACGGCGCTCTAATGCTTGTAGTTCTTCCAGAGTTGATTCACTGAAAGTTTCAGCGACCCACTCGGCACGCTCTTTAAGCTTGGAAATATATTGAGAACTCATCATCGAAAGAAACGCGCCAGCAGTATCCGTAGCGATGTACTGAAAACCCTCCGATGAAACTAAACGCTCTACAAGTTGACGGCTCATCATCAGAAAAATCCCACGTTCTATCAGCCCACGCCGTACAGTCAGTTCACCAGAACGTAGTGGTAGTGGGGTATGCAAACTTTCTGGTCCCTCAGCATCACCAGAATGTAAAGCTAGATAGTCAAAATAGACAAGGTGTTGTAGGTCAAGCGATCGAGGATATACTGCTGTCAAAATTGCAAGTGTTCTGATGCCCGTCTCAAGCGGACTATTGAACGGTGATGTCATCTTGCACCTCCCCATTTTTATGAACCCAAATTAGTTGGTATTTATTGGCAAGTTGATGGCAAATACCTTGTCTGTCTTGTACCTGAACTACGCTTGCAAGTGGATTTGATGAAATAGAAATATTTGCAGATTGGGTAACCGTTGCTCGCATACGAGCTAATCCATCTGTATAAGCATTATTGCAAATATCAATTACTCCGTGAAATACCTCTTTCTGTAAATTGTTGAATGTACCATCAGGAACAGTATCACGGGCAAAATTTCGTAGGGATTCCGCGTGATAAAAACGTTCCCTTTGTCGTAAAAAATCTTGATTTAGAGATGAAGGGATATCTGAAATATGATGTACAGGTATTCCTTTGTGATCGCTGTAAGCGTCGAATAATTGCTGAATATAGCCGCTCTCTTCGTCATGATGCTCTTGTGGTGGCGGTGTAACTTCTGGTCTTGGAGGTAAACCACCGCCAAATCTTACGGAATGATAGCGTGTTTTAGCATGACCATCTATGAGTTCCAAGACTGATTTTGCTGAAAAGATTGAGAAGTCAAACTTGTTAAACCAATCGAGTAACTCGCCCTTTAGCGGAAGGCTAACAGTTGTCGTTATTTTATCTTGACAATGATTTTCCCAATTAGCTTGAACCCCCTCTTTCAGCTTTTCTTGATTCCCAAGCAACTTTTGTAAAGCTGTGCCTACCCCTTTAGATGCAACAAAGTAGTATTTGCACGGTGGCGGATATTCCCCTTTGTAAGAGTAATAAATGATCTTTCCCATTTCAACCCAGATGTCACTTGGACACAGAGGATTATTGTACCGCTTGCATTGGTAATTATCCCAACCTCCATCCCACATTGTATCAGTGATAAATCCAACTATATCGATGCCTTGATCGCCAGATCCTCCAGACCTTCTGACACTGGTGTAGGAGTTTTTCAATGAGCTTGCCCATTCCTCTGTAAATGACTCCCATTCTTCGGGGGAAAAGTTAGCGACACGATTTGGTTTGGGAATAGGAATACCATTGAAGACATGATCCGCTGAGGGATAAACTTTGGGTATGCCCGGAGATATACATATTGGTTTCATGTCTTCGTCAGCAATCAAAGTTCTATACTCCAGTTACTAAGTTTTACTTGGGAAAATTTAATTTTAATAATCTAATTTACCACACAATACTTTCATCTGTAAATTCTCTATAACTAAGACATTTTGAAAAAAACCAAGTTAATAAGAAATTTTTTCTCGCAACCGCCCATGAATTACATCTAACTACACAGGAATAAGAGGTTTACCTTGATCCAAAAATGCGATCGCCCTTTCCATATCAAACTCTATCAGTTCCAACGATCGCACTCTACCCCTTCACTCTCTCTCGCGATCGCCCATGAATCACATCTAATCACACCGACACAACAAACTTTCCCGTCGTCAAAATCCTGCTCCAGCGCCTCGCCGAACAGTTAACCGCCAGAATGCCCAAAGGGGGAGATTGTGAGAAGCCGATGGCGGGATTTGAACCCGCGACCGATCGATTACGAATCGATTACTCTACCACTGAGCTACATCGGCAAGACGATTATGCATAATAGCACAAATTCAACAAAAAAGCAATGAGCTGTAGAATTTCATGAAAAACTCCACAACCCAAAACTCATAACTTGTTAAACCGCAAGTTCTCCGTCTGTTGAGCCGCCTCGGGCACCGGAATAAACCAAGCCACGCTGCATATCCAGCGTCAGCATCGTGCCGTCCCGAATTACCCGCATGGCATTCTCCACACCCACCATCACCGGCACGCCCAAACGCAAACCGATAATCGCGGCGTGAGAAGTCAAACTTTCCTCCTCAGTTACCACACCAGCGGCTTTGCGAATCATCTCCACAAACTCGGCGCTGGTGCGTTCTACTACTAAAATGTCTCCTGCGTGGAAATTGGCTACATCCGCAGCAGTGCGAGCAACTCTGGCCATGCCGCTCACAGATCCTAAACCGACACCGGTGCCTTTGCCTAAAACGGCTGTGACTACCTCAATTTTGATCAAATCCGTCGAGCCGGCAACCCCTTGCTGAGTACCGGCTGTCATCACTACTAAATCTCCGTCGCACAGGAACTCTTTTTCTTGGGCGACATTAATGGCAGATTGAAATGTCTGGCCTGTTGAGGGCAAATCCAGCACCAGTAATGGTTTGACTCCCCATACTAATTGCAGTTGTCGGGCTACGTCTACGTGGGGAGTAACGGCCAAAATCGGTGTTTTGGGTCGGAATTTCGAGACGTTGCGGGCTGTAGCGCCGGTTTTGGTCAGTGTCATAATCGCCGCTGCGTTTAACTGTTCGGAGATTTGGCTGACTGCTTGGCTGATGCCGTTGGTGATCGATCGACCAACATCTTCTACATTTCTAATATTGCCCCTAATTCCTTCCCTCTCCATCCGCACTGCAATTCTCGCCATCGTCGCCACCGCTTCGACGGGGAAACTGCCGACTGCTGTTTCATTGGAGAGCATTACCGCATCGGTTCCGTCGAGAATGGCGTTGGCCACGTCGGAAATCTCGGCGCGGGTGGGACGGGGATTGCTGACCATGCTGTCGAGCATCTGGGTAGCGGTAATCACCGGAATCCCCATGCGGTTGGAAGTCGCAATCAAGCGCTTTTGCAAAATCGGCACGTCTTCGGCGGGCAGTTCTACGCCCAAATCGCCCCGGGCGACCATCACGCCGTTGCAAAGGGCGAGAATTTGTTCCATTTGTTCGATCGCCTCGTGCTTTTCGATCTTAGCAATTACCGGTACTTGCTTGCCCGCACTGGCAATCAGTTCTTTAATTTCGAGCATATCCTGGGGATTCCGCACGAAGCTGAGGGCTACCCAATCGACACCTTGGTCGAGGCCAAACATTAAATCTTTGCGGTCTTTATCCGTGAGCGCTTTAATTGACAGGTATACGCCCGGAAAATTCACGCCTTTGTTGTTGGAAAGCGGGCCGCCGACAACGACGCGACAGTACAATTCTCCCGCGCCGCGGTCTACTTTTTCCACACGCATTTCCACTTTTCCGTCGTCGAGCAGAATTACGGCTCCCTCTGGGACTTCCGAAGCTAGGGGTTCGTAGGTGACGGAGGAAATCAGCTCTGTGCCGGCTACCGGGCGGCTGGTCAAAATGAAAGGATCGCCGTTTTTGACAACTATAGAGCCTGTTTCAAAGCGCCCCAAACGAATTTTTGGGCCTTGAAGGTCTTGGAGGATGGCGACCGGCTGGTTGAGTTCAAAGGACGTTTGTCTGATTAAGCGAATGCTGCGCTGGTGGTCATCTTCTGTTCCGTGGGAAAAGTTGAGTCGCAAAGTTGTGGCGCCAGCTTCTATGAGGTTGCGGAGCACTTCTGGGTCGGATGTTGCTGGGCCAATGGTGGCTACAATTTTAGTTCGGCGTAGGGCTTTTGGCAGTTGCATGAATTGAGATGGGGTGGCTGGAGGATTTCTAGTTTAAATTTCGGCTAACTTTTCATCTTTCAGTACAAGCAATGACGCTAGTCTCAAGTCTTAAAAATTTTGATAGTCGTCAAAACAGCAGGCATTGACCAATATATAGAATATCTGACTTTTTACCGATCGGTAATCTTTTCTTGGCGATCGGCTTTTTTAGAAAATATTTCCGCTCCCAGGGTTGACATAAATACAGATATACCCATTTATTAGACTTGAGCTGCTCTGCTATGCGGCTAATCGAGGATTGGGATCGTTTCACCGCAGCAATACTTGGCTTCTTGTGCAGAGGCAACTGTCTGGCGATCGGACTCTGTTTTTTCACGAAACTTTACTATTGGCAGACTTGTATCTTATACTACGCAAGTGTGAAATATTAAGGAGTGTTAACAAAAATGTCGGAGGCAGGACGGCCGCTGACAGTGCCGAAAGAGTTTCTGAGTCCTCCGGGTGACTTGAATCCGACGCTGCTGTTGTTTTTGAGTGCATTAGCGATTATCGCGATTTCCTTTGTGGGTTACTGGTACGGGGACTGGCCGGATTGGTGTTGTTTTTCGCTGAACGTGCTGGCGTTGCACATGGCTGGAACGGTGATTCACGATGCGTCTCACAACGCGGCGCACCGCGATCGTACAATTAACGCTATTTTGGGACACGGTAGCGCGCTGATGTTGGGCTTTGCTTTCCCGGTATTTACGCGGGTACATATGCAGCATCACGCCCACGTTAACGACCCAGATAACGATCCAGACCATTATGTTTCTACGGGTGGGCCTCTGTGGCTAATTGCTGCGAGGTTTTTTTACCACGAGATTTTCTTCTTTAAGCGCAAACTGTGGCGGAAATACGAACTTTGGGAATGGTTTTTCAGCCGTTTGTTTGTGATCGGAGTGGTTTATCTCTCAATTCAATACGACCATTTAGGCTATGTGCTGAACTTTTGGTTTTCTCCTGCTTTGGTAGTGGGGTTAGCCTTGGGCTTATTTTTTGATTATTTGCCACACCGTCCGTTTCACGAGCGCGATCGCTGGAAAAATGCCAGAGTATATCCTAGTCCAATTCTGAATATTTTAATTTTGGGACAGAACTATCATTTGATCCATCACTTGTGGCCTTCAATTCCTTGGTACAATTACAAGCCAGCTTATGAAGCTGTGAAGCCGCTGTTAGATGAAAAGGGTTCTCCTCAAAGTCTGGGAATATTGGAAGGTAAAAAGGACTTTTGGAGTTTTATATATGACATCTTTTTAGGGATTAGGCTGCATCACAAGAAAGCCACTGATTGACAAAAAATCCGGTTTCTTCGAGAAGCCGGTTTTTTTATGTTTTTTATCTAAGCCAATCCCAACCGAAAAAGGTAAGCTAAAATAAATTTATCTGCTGGAGAAGCCTATTTCAATTCAGCCGATCGCAACTGCCATGACCCAAATTACTCTCGACCTCAACCCAATTATCAAACTTACCGAAGAACAGTTTTATTTACTCTGTCAAGAAAACCCAGATTTAAAACTAGAAAGGAACCCTAATGGAGAATTAATCGTGATGCCGCCGACAGGAGGAGAAACCGGAAAACGTAACGTCAAACTGATTGTACAACTGGCAATCTGGAACGAGCAAACTCAACTCGGCGAAGTCTTCGACTCATCGACAGGGTTTACTCTACCAAACAAAGCCGATCGATCTCCCGATGTCTCTTGGGTCGAAAAATCTCGCTGGGAGGCTTTGACTGCACAACAAAGAGAAAAATTCATCCCGCTGTGTCCCGATTTTGTGATTGAAATTCTTTCACCAAGCGATAGCCTGAAAAAAACTCAAGACAAAATGCAAGAGTATATCGACAATGGCTGTCGTCTGGGTTTGTTAATTAACCGCAAAAAGCAACAAATGGAAATTTATCGCCCCGATCGAGAAGTTGAGGTATTGCAAGAACCTCAAACTGTTCCGGTAGATGTGTTGCCGGGATTTACCTTGAATTTACGGCAAATCTGGGATTAACAACAGACTGTTGCAATCCATAACAATTGCAGCTAATAGCTCAACTTCATCAATACTTAATCAGGACTATACCTGTACATTATGTGTTTTTCAGTTGGCTCGTAAACAATTGTGTTTTTCTGATTTTTCAAAGGCTTAGTGTGTTTAATTTGCGCGTCAACAATTATTAAGGGAATTAGACCTGGATCGAAAGCCGGACAAGTTCCGTCTGCTCTAAAATGTTGGCAGTAGTTACATCCTTTGGGAGCATCTCATTTTTGTAAAAGCATTTTTTTCTTATAGTGCGAGCGTCCCCGCTCGCGTATCGTATAATACGCGAGCGGGGACAGCACTATTAAATGCAAAACTGAGATGCTCCCCATCCTTTGTAATCACTCATTTTGTTATTACATCTTTTCATTCCTCAGTTAAAAATCAACCCACCATGGCTGGTGGGTTTACTCTTGAATCAATCAAAAAGTGATTTTCTTATTTTTCCGCAGCAACCGCGACGGCTAAATTCCAATCGGGCCGCAAATTTTGAGCTCCGCGCAAATAAGGATGATAAATTTCGGTGTGTGCGGGCCAATTGACGTGAATTAAAAAGCGGATGCAGCGTTCTAATGAACCCTTAACGTACATTTGCTGCACGTCCAACAAAGGAACATTGCACCACCGAGGGCGTTCGCGGGCGATCGCAGCCGGAAAGACAGCATCCAAATCGCGGGTAACAGAAAACGTAACACTAATTATTAATTCCGGATCTAAATTATTTCTTGTTTCTAATTCATCTAACAGTTCTCTCACCGCTTCTCGAATTGCTTCTACCGAATTATCGCTGGCAGTTGTTGCCCCGCGAATCGCCCGCACTTGCCAATCCACGCAAATATTCTCCATTTTTTATGTCAGTTGTCAGTTGCTAGTTGTCAATGGTTATTTGTTACTTGTTATTTGTTAGTTGTTATTTGTTACTTGTTATTTGTTATTTGCGTTGCCCCGATCGGAGTCGAAGAGTTACTTGTTATTTGTTGGTTTGTCAATAACCAACAACCAATAACCAACAACCAACAACCAACAACCAACAACCAACAACCAATAACCAATAACCAATAACCAATGACTAATTTATTTAATCACGGGCGATACAGCCACAGCGGTAAACCGCTAGTAGACAGCTCGAATTCCAGCAAATTTTTGTAAGCCCAAAGCCCGGATGTATCAAGACTACTCCCCAAGACGCGATTTAGGAAAGGTTTTTGTTTTTCTAGAGTGCAGCATTCGGTTTTTTCGGGATCGAGGCCTGCGAGTTCGGCAGTCCAGCGGCGAGCGTCCTCTTCTGTTCCGAGTCGATCGACCAAACCCAATTCTAAGGCTTGCTGGCCGGTAAAAACGCGACCGTCGGCAAAAGTTTTGACGTTTTCAACGGGGAGTTTTCGGGCTTCGGCGACGGTTTCCACGAATTGCTGGTAGCTGCTGTCGATCAAGTCTTGCAGAATTTGCTGTTCGGGCTCGGTCAATTGTCGATCGAATGCCAAGATATCTTTATAGGGCCCGGATTTAATCACTTGAAAAGAAACGCCGACTTTTTCCAACAGTCGCTCTAGATTGTTACCCCGGATAATCACGCCAATGCTGCCGGTAATTGTACCGGGATTAGCAACGATATGTTGAGATCCCATGCCGATGTAAACTCCGCCAGAAGCTGAAATATTGCCAAAACTGGCGACTATTTTGATTTTTTCGCCCAAACGCTTGAGGGCGCTGTAAATTTCTTGGGAATCGCCGACAGTGCCGCCGGGGCTGTCTATCCGCAGCAGCAAGGCGGGAAATTTGCGCTCTTCAACGGTTTTGAGCGCTTCTAGAACTCGTTTGCGGGTTTCTCCGGCGATCGCTCCGGTGACTTCGATGCGGGCGATTTGTTTGCGGTAGCGGGGCTTGAATGGCCAAATCATGGGCAGTTTCGGGCAATGTGAAATTTTGTATCTCACTTCTAGTGTGCCTTATTCATTGGGTTAGATGTTGTGCTTGTGTTCGCAACAGGCAAGATGCCTGTTCCACAACCAATTTCACTGATTTTGGAACTGCAACAGGCAAGATGCCTGTTCCACAACACATTTCACTGATTTTGGAATGCAACAGGCAAGATGCCTGTTCCACAACACATTTCACTGATTTTGGAACTGCAACAGGCAAGATGCCTGTTCCACAACACATTTCACTGATTTTGGAACTGCAACAGGCAAAATGCCTGTTCCACAACCATTGCAGAAATTGTGGAACTGCAACAGGCAAGATGCCTGTTCTACAACCAATTTCACAAATTGTCGAACCGCAACAGGCAAGATGCCTGTTCCACAACCATTGCAGAAATTGTGGAACTGCAACAGGCAAGATGCCTGTTCTACAACCAATTTCACAAATTGTGGAACGGGCATCTTGCCCGTTCGATCGCACTTAACCCACCTTCGATATATAATTGTAAAAATTGCTTAACAAATCTACATCATTCCCGAGAGCGCCACTCTCATCAATTATTTGGAGCCTCCGCCATGCAGCTAAAACTTACCGATTCCAAACTGCCCTTTGCCCCGCTGTTACTCATTGCGCCGTTTTTCCTGTGGGGAACCGCGATGGTAGCGATGAAAGGGGTGATGCCGCACACGACACCGCTGTTTGTGGCTGTCGTGCGTTTATTACCTGCGGGCGTGTTGGTGTTGCTGGCGGCGGCATTGATGGGAAAACAGCAGCCGCAGGGTTGGAAAGCTTGGCTTTGGATTTCGCTGTTTGCATTAGTTGACGGCACTTTGTTTCAAGGCTTTTTAGCCGAAGGTTTGGCGAGAACCGGTGCGGGTTTGGGTTCAGTGATGATTGATTCTCAACCGCTAGCGGTGGCGATTTTGTGTTTGTGGCTGTTTCAAGAAAAAATTGGTTTTTGGGGCTGGTTGGGCTTAGTAATTGGCGTTATCGGCATCAGTTTGATAGGGTTGCCGGATGGCTTTATTTTGGGGCTGTTTCATCCTGAAACCGTGCAGGTTTCTGCGGGTATCGAAAGTGTGTTTCAGGGCGGGGAATGGTTGATGCTGTTGGCGGCTTTGTCAATGGCTGTGGGTACGGTTTTGGTGCGCTGGGTTTGCCGTTATGTCGATCCGGTGGTGGCGACGGGCTGGCACATGATTTTAGGCGGTTTGCCGTTGTTGGCGATTTCGGCGGCTACTGAGTCTGGGCAGTTTGTGAATATCGATTTGTCGGGTTGGATGGCTTTAGGGTATTCTACTGTGTTCGGAAGTGCGATCGCCTACGGTTTATTCTTTTACTTTGCTTCAAGCGGCAGTTTGACGAGTTTAAGTTCTCTAACGTTTCTGACTCCGATTTTTGCTTTGCTGTTCGGGAATTTGTTGTTGGGCGAAGTATTGAATCCGCTGCAATCGATGGGAGTCGGGCTGACTTTGGTAAGTATTTATTTGATTAATCAGCGGGATACTTTGGCTGAGAAATTGGGGAAAGGCCGGAATGGTGCAGCGAATTCTGAGGAGGAAGTGCAGTTATTAGAGTCGTCGGAGTTGAATGCAGTTGAATTTCCCGTGCAAGTGCGGGCTACAGAATTGGAGCCGGAGGTTTAGACAGAATTGGTTAACTCTTCAATTAACTGATTGGGAGTGACAATTCGAGGAGTTGTCACCGGAAAATCTCGCGGGTTGCGGGTGACAATGGCATCAATTTGATTGACTACGGCAGTGCTATACTGAATCGCATCTTCAAAATCCTTGAAGTTGGAAATTAATGCCATTGAAATAGCAGAGCTATCGACAGTCGCCACTTGACAAAATGTGGCTATATATTTCAAAAACTCAAGCGTTGAATCTCGACCTTTAACTTTACGTATGATGTAGTAAATATCGCCAAAAGTAGAGGCTGAAATATAACCTTCTACTTGTGCCTGTTCAACAAAGGACAAAACTTGTTCGCTTTCACCAAAAAATTGCTGTCGTTCAAGGGCGATATCTAAGATGATATTGGTATCTAGCAAGATTTTCATAGCTTGTGTTTCTCCTTCAAAGCTTCCCATCTAGCTTCCTCTGCATCGAAGTCAGGCGGGACAGGCTGAGTATTCTCAAACCAGGCTTGCAAAGCCTTGATTTTAGTTTTCACTTTTCTTTTAAGGTTAGCTTCTTCTGACTGGATTACTAGCTGTGGGGAACTGACAACCGCATCAGCCACCGGCCAAACGATGATTTCCACATCTCCGGCTGGCATATCCAGGGATTCCAAAACTACCAAATTCCCAGCCTCATCTATTTTACCTCTAAGTTTGTATGCTTGCATACTAATCTCCTAAGCTTTGTCTCTATTATAGGACATAAAAATTCGGTAAGTCCCTTTGTAATCAATCCAAACTTAATCATATTAAAAATTTTCAGGAAGTCCGCCGATATAGCCCCTCAAAAATGCCTCTGATAAATCTACAGGTTCTTGTCCATCCAAAGGTTCCGGGTTGAGAATACGTCTAGCTTTAGTATAACCTAATTGGTTGCGGGAAATCACAAACAACCGCTGTTCATCATCATCTAAATCTAAGCCGTCCAAAACAGCGGGGTTATGAGTTGTCAAGATGACTTGTTTATCGTTATTTTTTGCTAGTTCGACTAATTCTTCGATTAATCTGCGACATAATCGAGGATTTAAGGAAGCGTCAATGTTATCTATTGCAAAAAATTTAGGTGTGAGTTCGCTTATGAACAAGGTAAAGTAAAAGAGTAAAAACAAAAAGCCTTCATTCGAGCTTCTTTGGTCAAAGTAACTTAAATCTGTATCTAAGTACCTATCTGTAATTTGGAGAGAAGTTTGCATCGCTGATAGATTGTGAGGAATTTCAAAATCTTTAAACCAATCTATCAATCGCAGCTTGTCTTTGATTTGATTGAGTTTATCTGGGTTATCTGCATTCAAGATATTTATAAGTTTAAACAAGCCTTGACCATTAATGCCTAATGGTTGAATTTGCCCTTCTTTTTCAAAGGTTCGTAAAGCTGGGTTTTCAGGGGAGTAAACAATAAACTTATTTAGATAATATAATTCAATAAATGAGTCTACATCCTTGTTGAATATTGATAATTCTTGTTCCGTTAGTTGAGTTGCTCCTTTTAAAATTGATAAAAGTTTGTCTTGTCCCCCGTATTGCTCAACAAAAAGTTTAAGAGCATTCTCTGTAGATATTTCAGAATTACCAAAAAAGTTTTTACTAATCCACTGAGAATAGGGAGAATTATCATTTTGTAAAATACAACTAAATTGTTCTTTATCATTCTGTCTTAATTCAATGCTGATATCTTTAGTAAGATTATCTTTTTCAAAAGCCGATCGCATAAATCGAGGTTCTGTCACCCGAATCCCCCGTGCAGCAAGAAACTCGTTATCCAGTTTATCATTAGCAGCCGCCGAAGCCAGGGCGATCGCCTCCAAGATATTGCTCTTACCGCAGCCATTTTCGCCAATCAGTACGGTGACTCGTCCTAATTCCAGCTTCAGCTTTTGAATAGACTTGTAATTTTTGATTCTGACTTCTTTAATCATAATTAAATCCCCTATAATCTGAATGTACTCATTGTATCTCCGATCGCATGGATCTAAAAGAACGCCTGCACAGCCACCTAATTCAAATTGTACGCGATCGCAATCCTTACTTGGCATCCGCAGGGCACTTCTATGTGCAGCAATACATTCGCGAACAGTTGGGACAGTGGGGCACTGTAGAAATTGACGATTTTGCGGTGCGCGGGCGAATTCATCACAATTTTATCTTGGATTTACCCCCCCTCAATCCCCCCCTTGCTAAGGGGGGGAAGCAAGAAAATTTGCCGATTATTATAGGCGCGCATTACGATACTGTGCCGGGGACGCCTGGGGCTGATGATAATGCTACGGGTGTTGCTGTGTTGCTGGAACTCGCAAGGGCGATCGCACTTCAACCGCTAAAATATCCAGTACAGTTAGTTGCGTTCGATATGGAAGAATCTGGTTGTTGGGGAAGCAGGCATTATGCAGCTAAATGCAAGCAACAGCAACAGTCAATTCGGTTGATGATTGCTTTGGAAATGTTGGGTTATTGCGATCGCACTCCGAACTCCCAAAGCTATCCGGCTGGACTAAAATATTTTTATCCGAATATTGGCAACTTTATTGCTTTAATTGGGAACTTGCGGACTGTGCGCGATATGATTACTTTGAGCAGAAATATCCGCAAAGTCGGTCAGGATTGCGAGTGGTTGCCGGTGCCGAATCGAGGTTTGATTGTGCCGGATACTCGCCGCAGCGATCATGTTCCTTTTTGGGATAATGGTTATCCGGCGATTATGGTGACGGATACGGCTAATATGCGGAATCCGCACTATCATCAACCGAGTGATAAGATTGAGACTTTGGATTTGGATTTTTTGGCTGGTGTTTGTGGGGGCTTGGTTGAGGCTATTCGATATCTATAATTTTATTTTAATGAACTGCGAAGACGCGAAAAACGCGAAGGAATAAAGAAAGAAGATGATAGAAAAAGATATGAATGTTGATTTTCCCGATCGCACTTCGTGGCAATTTTGGATCGATCGCGGTGGTACTTTTACCGATATTGTCGCCCAAAAGCCCGACGGTAGGTTAGTTATTCACAAGCTGCTGTCGGAAAATCCCGATCGCTACACCGATGCAGCAGTGCAAGGAATTCGCGATATTTTGGGGATTGAGGCGGGGGAATCGATACCGGCGAACAAGATTGCAGCGATTAAAATGGGGACGACGGTGGCGACAAATGCTTTACTCGAACGTAAGGGCGATCGTACTATTCTGCTAATTACAAAAGGTTTCGGGGATGCGCTGAGAATTGGCTATCAAAATCGCCCGAATATTTTCGCCCGCCACATTGTGCTGCCCGAGATGTTGTACGATCGCGTTATTGAGGTTGCAGAACGTTACAGCGCCCGAGGTGAAGAGTTAATTGCTGTCAATCCTGAGTTTATCCCGGCTTTGCAGCAAGCCTACGATGACGGAATTCGCAGTTGTGCGATCGTCTTTATGCACGGCTACCGCTATTCGGAACACGAAAAACAAGTTGCTCAAATAGCCAGAGAAATTGGTTTTAGTCAAATATCAGTATCTCACGAAGTCAGCCCTTTAATGAAATTAGTTTCGCGGGGAGATACTGCGGTTGTCGATGCTTATTTATCTCCGATTTTACGCCGATATGTCGAACAAATAACCAGTGAGTTAATTGAGGTAGATCCTCGGAATGCCCAATTCCCAATGCCCAATTCCCAATGCCCAATTCCCAATGCCCAATTCCCCCAATTAATGTTTATGCAATCAAACGGCGGCTTAGTTGATGCCGCCCAATTTCAAGGAAAAAACAGTATTTTATCAGGCCCGGCTGGGGGAATTGTCGGTGCAGTTCAAACGAGTAAAAAGGCTGGTTTTGACAAAATCATCACCTTTGATATGGGCGGAACTTCGACAGATGTTGCCCATTATAACGGCGAATACGAACGCGAATTTGAGACGGAAATTGCTGGGGTGAGATTGCGATCGCCCGTGATGGCAATTCACACTGTAGCAGCCGGTGGCGGTTCGATCGTGTTTTTTGACGGCGCGCGCTACCGTGTCGGGCCGGAGTCTGCGGGCGCTAATCCAGGCCCTGCTTGCTATCGGAAGGGCGGCCCTTTGACGGTGACTGATTGTAATGTGATGTTGGGGAAAATTCAGCCTGATTTTTTCCCGAAAGTGTTTGGATTGACGGGAGATTTGCCGATCGCCTCTGACGTAGTTAAGCAAAAATTCGTGCAGTTAGCGGGGGAAATTGGGGGCGAGAGGACACCGGAACAGGTGGCGGAGGGGTTTTTGGCGATCGCGGTGGAAAAGATGGCTAATGCGGTCAAAAAAATCTCGCTTCAGCGCGGTTACGACGTTTCCGAGTATACCTTGTGCTGTTTTGGCGGTGCGGGCGGCCAACACGCTTGTGCGATCGCCGATAGTTTGGGCATGAAACGGGTGTTTATTCATCCCTACGCGGGGGTATTATCCGCCTACGGTATGGGTTTGGCTGATGTGCGGGCTATGCGCGAAAGGGCGATCGAGCAATTATTAACTGCTGAATTAATTGCGGATTTGCATGATATTTTAGCGCAATTGGAGGCGGAGGGAAAAGGGGAATTGAACCGCAGAGGCGCAGAGGGCGCAGAGGGAGAGAAAGAGGTTTTGGTTGTGAGGAAGCTGCATCTTAAATATCAGGGAAGCGATTCGGTTTTGATGGTGAATTTTGCTGGGAGTGTTGAGGAGATGCAGGCTGATTTTGAAGCAGCACACCGACAGCGTTACAGTTTTATTATGCCGGAAAAATCGCTAATTGTAGAAGCAGTTTCTGTAGAAGTTGTAGAAACAATGGATGTACTGGATAATTCTACAACTTCCCCATCTTGTGGCACAGGCATCTTGCCTGTGGCTGATAATTCTACAACTTCCCCATCTTGTGGCACAGGCATCTTGCCTGTGGCTGATAATTATACAAATCCCCCATCTTGTGGCACAGGCATCTTGCCTGTGGCTGATAATTATACAACTTCCCCATCTTGTGGCACAGGCATCTTGCCTGTGGCTGAAGCATCAACAAATCCCCCATCTTGTGGCACAGGCATCTTGCCTGTGGCTGAAGCATCAACAACTTCCCCATCTTGTGGCACAGGCATCTTGCCTGTACAAATGTATGTTGCTGCTGAATGGCGGGAAACGCCTGTTTATCAGAGAGACGATTTGCGATCTGGCGACTGCATTACGGGCCCGGCGATGATTGTCGAAGCAACTGGAACTAATATCATAGAACCGGGTTGGGAAGGCGAAATCACCGAAAACAATGACTTAATTTTGAACCGCAGATCCACACAGATGAATGCAGTTAAAACCCATTCATCGGCGGTTAAATCAGATCCAGTTTTGCTAGAAATTTTTAATAACTTGTTTCGCGCGATCGCCGAACAAATGGGCGTGACTTTACAAAATACAAGTTCCTCAGTCAACATCAAAGAACGCCTGGACTTTTCCTGTGCAATCTTCGATGCAAACGGGCAATTAGTTGCCAACGCGCCGCACATTCCCGTGCATCTCGGTTCCATGAGCGAAAGTGTTTCAGCTTTAATCCTAGCACAAAGTCATACTATTAAACCGGGCGATGTTTATGTTTCTAACAATCCCTACAATGGCGGCACGCACTTACCAGATATCACCCTAATTACTCCAGTATTTAATCGTGATTCCTCGCTTCCTTTGTTTTATGTTGCTTCGCGGGGACACCACGCCGACATCGGCGGCATCACTCCCGGTTCCATGCCTCCCAATAGTAAAATAGTCACTGAAGAAGGCGTATTGTTTGACAATTTTCAGCTAGTCAGCGAGGGTAAATTCCGAGAAACAGAATTACTACAAATTCTGACAGCCGGGGATTTTCCGGTTCGCAATGTCGCACAAAATATCGCCGATTTGCAAGCCCAAATTGCCGCCAACAATCGCGGTTTAGCAGAACTTGTCAAGATGGTAGAACATTACGGCTTGGAAACAGTACAAGCTTATATGGGTTTTGTGCAAGATAATGCTGAAGAATCTGTGCGGCGCGTAATTGAGGTTTTGACTGATGGCGAGTTTACTTATCCGATGGATAGCGGCGGACAAATTAAAGTAGCTATTACAATTAACAAGTCTGCGCGCAGTGCAAAAATAGATTTTACTGGCACTTCTTCCCAACAATTCAACAATTTTAATGCTCCCGCTGCGGTGTGTAAAGCGGCTGTGTTGTACGTTTTCCGCACCTTGGTAGATGACGATATCCCTCTGAATGCTGGCTGTTTGAAGCCTCTCGAAATCATCAATCCCGCTGGCTGTATGCTGAATCCGCGTTATCCGGCGGCGGTGGTGGCGGGAAATGTGGAAACTTCGCAGAATATTACGGATGCTTTGTATTGTGCGCTGGGTGCGATCGCATCTTCTCAGGGCACCATGAATAATTTCACATTTGGCGATCGACGCTATCAATATTATGAAACAATTTGCGGCGGTTCGGGTGCTGGTGCAAATTTCGACGGCACAGATGCGGTACAAACTCACATGACTAATTCGCGTTTAACCGATCCAGAGGTGTTGGAATGGCGGTTTCCGGTGTTGTTAGAAAGTTTTGCAATCCGGGCTAATAGCGGGGGGAATGGATGTCATCGCGGCGGTAATGGAGTGGTGCGGCGAGTGCGGTTTCTGGAGGCGATGACGGCGGGAATTTTATCGGGGAGGCGAGTGATTTCTCCGTGTGGTTTGCATGGAGGTGAAGCGGGGAAAGTTGGCCGGAGTTATGTTGAAAGATTTGATGGAAATGTTGAGGAATTGGGGAGTACGGCGAGTGTCGAAATGCAGCCCGGGGATGTGTTTGTCATTGAGACTCCGGGGGGCGGAGGTTATGGTTATTTGTAGCGAGTTTTACGGTTGATAGCCTTCATCTACCGGTAATTTTTGTTGATTTGCTGCCTGTCTGGCAACATAATTGCAGCGTTGATACTTTTGGTTGCCCGCACATTGCTTAATTCTAATAAACTCAACATCGTGTTGTGAACATAATAGAAGTAGTTGCTCCCACAAATCTACGTTAGCACTAGGTTTATTGTCACTATTTTTCCAGTTATTAGCCTGCCAGCGAATCGCCCAATTGTTGGCAATAGCATCTACAAGGTAGCCGTTGTTATTGTATAGCGTCACTTTACATCTTGTTTTGAGTGCTTTCAGACTTTCAATTGCAGCAATAATATCCATACGATTATTTGTACTTAACTGAAATCCGCCACATAATTCCTTGCGAAAATTTTCATACAGCAAGATTGCCCCATATCCACCAGCACCGCTCGCCATAGTTATACCGCGAGTATAAATGCTAACTTGTTTCAAGTTGCTCATGATTGTATAACTTATTCAGGAAATTTCAACATTATATAATTAATTTTACTTAAATATTGACAATTTTTAAGCCTTTGCACTAAAGGTAGATTGTACTGTAGTGTATTTAGTAGTAAAATAAACCATATTATAGATAGACAGGAGATGTCACGTTGATGAAGTACACTCCTCAAGCAATCGATTCCTGTAGGCACACGCCACTGACGTGTCCTCTATCTCTGCTTGTTGTCAAAGTGTAACGATTCCATTGCCTTTGATGTTTATCCCATGCTTCCGGCATCTCATCCCAAATTTTATCATGCAGAAGTCTCCCAGCAGCTTTAGGTGTTCTACCTCCCCATTGCTTAAAGAAAAATGCAACTTCAGCATCTTGACATTGCTGCTTAATATTATCAACCCATTCTGGTTGGATGGGACGATGTTTTACCCCAGATTCTCCGCCAACAATTACCCAGTGAATGTCTGTTAAATCTAGTTCTAAATTACCTAAAAGCGGTTCGCATGATAAAAATCTGACTTTGGCTGGCACTTGTCGCAAACAGTCAATCCTGTTAACGTAGTTTTGATTTTCAACAGAAACTCCCATCCAAATATTATCATGCCAGTCTAATTTGTCAGCTATTTCTCGAAGGCGTTCGTGTCTTTTGGTCAGAATTTGATATATATGCCAGGGAGTTTCACGCATTACCTCAAAAACTTCTTTGAGAAAATCTATTGGCACTTCTTCATGAAATAAATCGCTCATCGAGTTCACGAAAATACGGCTCGGTTTTCGCCAGCGTTTTGGTTCTTCCAAGCGATTCCTATGGAGTGTTAAATCAAAGCCGTTAGGAAAATTAGTGTGAAACCTTTTTGTTAATGCTTCTGCATAACAATGGGTGCAGCCGGGACTGACTTTATCGCAGCCAGTTGTTGGATTCCATGTGCGATCGCACCACTCGATACCAGTATTAATGCTAGACATACAAACACTTGACCCTTGAAACAACTAATTATCTTTTTAGATGCGCTGGATACATAGAATTTATATGTATCAATTTAGATTAATGCAGCATCACCTACAACTCCATTATATAATTAAAATTGACTTAAGTATCAACACTTTTTAAGCAGTTGCATTAAATGTAGATCGTAGTGTAGAATCGGGCTGCAACAGCATTGATACCCAAAACCTTTACAGAACAATTGTGCAAGCACCAGTTTTTTCCGAACTCAACCACCCTGTGGTCAAATCCCTGTTCCATCACAGCGATCAGGAATTATTGACCCTGTTTCAAAACCATCCCGATCAGGGCCGCTTCTTCACGGCGATTTTTTGCCGCTACGCTCAAATTGTACACTCCCTGATCCGCCATTCCGTGCGATCGCCCGTACAAGGCGATTACCTCTTCGCCCACACCTGGCAGCACATCTATCACGAGCTCCGAGGCCTCGATTTGCGCCGCGAAACCCAAGATCCTGATGGCGACAATCTCAGTCTCCAAAACTGGCTGATTAATGTCACCGCTGTCTGCATCAATCAAGCCGAATTACCCCCAGTTGAGTCTATTCACTACTCTTTGCAATCCGCTTCGCCTCCCCTGTGGTGTTACGTCAGACAAGCCTTAGAATTGTTGGCGCCACTGCCACGTTTAGTCGTGTTGATGGCCCAGACTTTCCGCTGGAGCGAAACTCGAATTGCAGCTTATTTGCAAGCAGAAGGTGAAGCTATTTCGCCCGCTCAAGTTAGGGCTTTGCTGCAAAAAGGATATCAAACTTTAGAGTCAAATTTGCCGCAGGATATTCGCGCTATTTATCTGGATGAAAATCTCGATTATCAACAAGCACTTGTCTAGCAGCCGAGAATTCCGCTAATATCAATTATTCTTCAGTCCCCCTCTGCTGCGGACTTTGTTTGACAAGAAGAGGTTTCAATCGCCGATATCAAGAAGCTAACATCAATTATTCTTTAGTCCGCGGAGGCGGACTTCGTTTGTGTAGACGCGGTTTCAACCGCCGAGTCTCGATTGTATTTGACAAAAATCGGTTTCAACCGCACTAATAGTCGGAAATAATATCAGAGGTGAAAATGGCAGTTTATCAAGTTCGGCTGGTGAATGAGGAGCGATCGCTCGATCGCACGATCGCAGTACCGGACGACCAGTATATCCTAGATATGGCAGAAGATGCCGGCATCCGCTTGCCGAATGGATGCAAGCAAGGAGAGTGTTCTGCTTGCGTTGCCAAACTGCTTAGCGGTGAAATCGACCAAAGCGAACAAAAGTTTTTGAAGCCCTCAGAATTGCAAGCTGGCTACGCTGTTACCTGTGTCGCTTACCCGCTTTCTGACTGCACTTTGTTAACTCATCAAGAAAAAGTTTTATATGAAGCAGCTCTCTATTTTAAGTAATGCCAGATGCGTATTATATATTGTCAGAGTCTCGATCGCGATTCCACAAAGGTGTGCATATTATAGTGCTGTCCCGATCGCGAGCTGTCAAATTCCGTGACATCATAATTATATTATAGTGCTGTCTCGCGAGCGATCTGTCATCGCGAGCGAGACAGCACTAAATTCAGAGAATTATTATTCGTATACCAGCAGAAACGAGTTAATGCCAGGTGCGCCACAAGCACCCTACTCACTACTTAAAAATCAACTACGGCTTGCCATTAAATTTCAACAATTCCAGAATCCGCTTCAGCGGAATTTCCGCCCAATCCAAGCGGTAATTGAGTTCGTATGCCAGCTCAGCAACCCCTTTTTCCAAAATGTAAGCATCCAGCAAAACTTGTAGTTCTGGTATAGATTTTGGCAAGAAACTGGCATCGGCTGCTGTTACCAAATAGCTGTTAAGAAAAGTGAGGCTGACCCAGCGGTGCCAAACATTCGCCCACTGCTGCATCTCCGGAAGATTTTCAGGGCGGATCATACCGCTTTCAACTTCATTTCGCAGTGCCAAAGTAACAGCATAATTGAAAGATTGTAGCATTCCCGCCACATCTCGCAGGGGCGATCTTTTCATCCGCCGCTCGCTTAACGGTCGATTCCGTTCTCCTCCGAAATCAATAATTACGAAGTCTTTACCTGTATAAAGAACTTGTCCGAAATGGAAGTCCCCGTGACAGCGAATTCGATCCGCCGTGATTCTCAAGTTCAAAATAGACTTGAAACGTTCCATCAGCAACTCTTCCCGGTTTAGGAGATTTTGTGCTAGTTTATGCGCTTCTGGCGGCAGTTTTGACAGCCGCTTTTTCAGCAGCAGCAAAGTTCTTCCTGCCATATTTCTCATGTGTTGGTAGATGGAACGCTGGTAAAATGAGGTGAAGTTTTCTGGAGCAAAAGCGGGATTTTCGGTGTCTGAAGCTAAAGCGAGGTGAAGTTCCGCTGTCCGCTGACCTAAAAGTTCGGCTGATGCTAAGTAAGAGCCGATTAGTTCGCGAGCTAAGGCCGGAATTTCTAGGGATAAATCGGCTACTAGAGAGTTTGGTTGCCGCATTTGTGCGGTCAAAGCGCTGGGTAAATAGTTTTCGGGATCTGTCGATAAATTATCGCCTAAATGCTTGGCTTCTACTGTCATTACTTGCTCGAAATAGTCGCGCAGCGTGTCTAATGTATAAGACCAAGCGTCCCTGCTGTCGGGGATTAGTTTTTGCAGTATTCCGACTGTAATTACTTGTTTTTCGGCTGTGTGATATTCCAAGGCTCCGGCAATTGGAGCGTAGTGTTGGATCGGGTTGCGATCGGTTAAAAAGCGTCCGATTTCTAATTCGGGGTTGATTCCTTCTTCGACTTTTCGCAATATTTTTAGGACGTAGCGATCGCCGTAAGCTGCGGATGTATTGCTTTGTTCTTTTTTGAACAGGTGAGGTTCGAGCTGCGATAAATCTTGGTCTGAGTTGAATGCAATGTCGGCAATTCCCACCAGTTGACCTGCTGTACCTTTGTAACTGCGAGAATTGCCGATCGCCCCCAGCAGCGCGCTCAGCAGGCCTTTGTCCCCAGCAGCATCAAATAGCACCCCGGCTTCGTTGCTTTCAGGGAAGTGCAGGCGTGCGATCGCGCGATCGTCCGCATCGCCTTTCATCTCTTCCCAACCTACGGGCAAAACGTAAGTTTCCGGCATACCTTCTGTATAATTCAACAGCACAAACAGAATGTAAACTGTAGATTCTTCTCCCGCACCATTGTGACATTCTACAGGAATAATTTCACTAATTTCCAACGATTGAATCGTCCTATCTGCACCGATGAACCAGCGATTGCTGCGTAAATAGTTTGGCAAAAGAGAGAGTAGCATCTCGCTTAATTGACTTGTTACAAAAGCGGTTTTCCAATTGCCGATTACCGCCAAACTAGGCAAGTTTGTCTTAAAACCGTGCAGCGAAAATTCTTCGGGTTTAGGAGTAAGAGTAAACCAGTAAAATGTGTGAGGACTCAAACTCAAAAAGTAAGGTGATTCGCCAACAGGTGGAAACTCAGCGCGACCGAAAATCTCCACCGGCACAGCACCTTTAAACGGAGAAAGGTCTAATTCTGCCGTCTGCACGAAGCGCGACAAATTAGCGACTACGAGGATGTGTTCGTCTTGATAAGTGCGAACAAAAGCTAAAACTTTGCGGTTTTCTGGGTACAGAAACTCGCAAGTGCCGCGGCCGAATGCTTGGAAGCGCTGGCGCACAGCAATCAAGCGTTTCATCCACCACCAGAGTGAACTTGGATTCGCCCGCTGCGCTTCCACGTTCACAGATTCGTAGTGATATTCAGGGTCAACGATTGGTGGCGCGTACAGCCGCTGCGGGTTAGCGCGGCTGAAACCGGCATTGCGATCGCTACTCCACTGCATCGGAGTTCTCACCCCGTTGCGATCGCCCAAATAGATATTATCACCCATCCCAATCTCATCGCCGTAGTAAAGCACCGGCGTACCAGGAAGAGACAGCAGCAAAGCATTCATCAACTCAATGCGGCGGCGGTTATTTCCCATCAGCGGAGCCAAGCGGCGGCGGATACCCAAATTAATTCTCGCCTGAGTATCTTGAGCGTAAACCCGATACATATAATCTCGGTCTTCATCGCTCACCATTTCCAGCGTCAATTCATCATGATTCCGCAAAAACAATGCCCACTGACAATTATTAGGAATCTGCGGAGTTTGCTGGAGAATATCGCTAATTGGGAAGCTATCTTCCATGTGCAAAGCCATAAATAAACGCGGCATCAGCGGGAAATGAAAATTCATGTGACATTCATCGCCACCCGAGTAATATTCAACCGCATCCTCCGGCCACTGATTCGCCTCAGCAAGCAGCATCCGGTTCGGGAATTTCTCATCTACGTGCTGCCGCAAATGCTTGAGAAATACGTGAGTTTCTGGCAGGTTTTCGCAGTTAGTACCTTCCCGCTCGTACAGATAAGGCACGGCATCCATTCGCAGTCCATCTACTCCCAGTTCCAACCAAAAGTCTACCACATCTAAGATGGCTTGGCGGACGGCGGGATTGTCGTAATTTAAATCTGGTTGGTGAGAATAAAAACGGTGCCAGTAATAAGCTTTTGCTACCGCATCCCAAGCCCAATTAGAAGTTTCAAAATCTTGAAAAATAATCCGAGCATCTTGATATTTTTCCGGCGTATCGCTCCACACATAAAAATCTCTTTCGTTACTGCCTTTCGGGGCGCGCCGCGCTCGCTGAAACCATGCGTGCTGGTCGGAAGTGTGGTTGACAATTAACTCAATAATAACTCGAATTCCGCGCTGGTGCGCTGCTTCTAAAAGCTCTTTAAAGTCGTCTAACGTGCCGTAAATCGGGTTGACGGTGGTATAGTGAGATGTATCGTAGCCGTCGTCTCGGAGTGGCGAGGGAAAAAATGGCAGTACCCAAATTGCTGTTACTCCCAAGTTTTGCAGGTAATCTAGTTTTTCTGTGAGTCCCCGAAAGTCGCCGATGCCGTCTGCATTGCTGTCTGCAAAAGCGCGAATTGGTACTTCGTAAATGATGGCGTCTTTGAACCACAAGGGATCGTTATTTAACATTGAGTTTGGCATAATTTTTATGGGAGAATGGTAATTTGGATTTGGTAATTTGGATTTGGTAATTTGGATTTGTTAGTGAAAAATCCAAACTGATAAATCATAACGCATAATTCTATCGCGATTCGTCATGCCAGTGGTAGAGTTTTAATCGTAATTTATGAACGCAAAACTTATAAGTTCTTAACTAAAAAAATTAAACAATCTTATTTGTTATTGCGGATACAGTTCATGATTCGGATCTCGATCGCCGTATTACAGACCCGTGCTTGGCGGTGCACGCCCTACATACTTATATATAAATCCTTTCCCCGTGTCCCCTCTCCCCCTCGAACCCTCTCCGGCGGCCGTCGGAGTGACGGTTTTTACTACCTACCGGACGGTTTGCACGACACTACACTGCCTTGACGCTGTTTGTAAATTTTTGTTACATTTGTTTACATAAAGCAACAAAAGTTTAAGGAAATAGCAAAAATGACTATTGTAATCGCTCTTTTGGTCGTCGGTTGGGTCGCAGCATCTTTAATTGGCACTCAAGCATATTTCCTGGGCGAACAGTCCAAGCCCATTCACGATCGCAATTGGAGCAATGAATCTTTTGAACAACTGGCAAAATCGATGACTGGAACAGAAATTGATTACACTGTTCGCGTTCCCGCCTACAGCATGGATGCTTACACCAGTCGCACGATGGCTAATTAGTAATATTAAGCAGCAGAACAGGCCATAAATAATTATCGAAGTGTAATCGGCAAAATTCTCACCCTAGAGCGCGTTTCATCCACAGAAATGAACGCCCCCGACTCAATTTGTGGCTCAAATTGATGTAACACTTCCACAATCAAACTCTCTATATTAGCAGGCAGCACGTCTTGAATACGCACTTGAATGACACTGGGAGCATCAGCTTGGGTTGCGGCCAGCAGTGCGCCAAAATCTAAATCATGAGTGAATACGGCATAGTCATTTACTCGCGCCCATTCCATAATAACGCGATCTGTGGCACGAGGATCGCCGACTGTAGACCAATGAAGAGACTCTATTCCGTATTTAGTAAATACGACAGTCCACTCAGGTGACAGGTTCATATCAATCAAAATTTTCACGCTATTTTGAGAGGAATTTCTACTTCTTCAACTCGCCACGCTGCATAGGCAAGCGCTTCATATATATCTGCTTCTTCCAGGTAGGGATAAGCCTGCAAAATGCCTGACGGTGAGTGTCCCGATGCCATCAGTCCGACTATCGTGCCAACAGTGACTCGCAAGCCGCGAATGCAGGGTTTTCCTCCCATTACTTCTGGATTCAGAGTGATTCTAGTTAGTTGTTTCATGATTTTAAACTACCAGGCTTTCTGGGAAACAAGAAGATTTCTTTTTTGTGGAACAGGCCGGAAAGCCTGTTCCTAACACAACTACAAACTGTTACCTACCAACGCGGGGAGAGAGTCTTTTTTACGAAACTGCAAATGGTTATTTACGCAGTCGATCGCAATTGTGTCACCTTCAACAAACGCATTTTCGAGAATTTTGTTAGCTAGCGGGTTTTCCAACTCCCGCTGGATGGCGCGTTTCAGGGGACGAGCGCCGTAAACTGGGTCGTAACCGACATCTGTAATGTGGTTTTTCGCAGCATCGGACAGTTCCAAAGTGATTTTTTGCTCCGCCAACAGCCGCTCGATCCGCTTGACTTGAATGGTGACGATTTGTCGCAGTTCCGTCTTGCTCAAAGTGTGGAACAAAATTGTCTCGTCCACCCGCTGAAGAAACTCCGGCCGGAAGTGCGATCGCAAAGCAGTCATCACCCGTTTTAACATTTGTTCGTACTCTTGGTCTGTCTCCCGTTCTTGAGTCGGTAAATCTTCACTTTCACTATTGTCTTTTTCACTCTTGTCTGAGATATCGACTCGCTGGGCAGATACCTCGACAGTGCCATCATCAGCAACTTTATAATCAGTCTTGGGAATTGACACCTCCTTCGGTTCCTGCTTCCTAGCAGCAGGTTTTTTGGTAGTTTTTCCCTTCTTAGCAAACACTTCTAAAATGTGGTCGCTGCCGATATTGCTTGTCATCACAATGACGGTATTCTTAAAGTCAACCACTCGACCTTGAGAATCGGTAATTCTGCCGTCATCCAACACTTGCAGCAAAATGTTAAATATATCAGGGTGCGCCTTTTCCACTTCGTCAAATAGCACCACCGAATAAGGGCGTCTTCGCACTGCTTCCGAAAGTTGTCCCCCTTCATCGTAACCGACGTATCCGGGGGGAGCTCCTACCAACCGGGAGACATTTTGCTTCTCCATATATTCCGACATATCGATGCGGATAATCGCATCATCGCTGTCAAACAAAAACTCCGCCAACGCCCGCGCTAGCTCAGTTTTACCGACGCCTGTGGGGCCCATGAACAAGAAAGAGCCGATCGGTCTACCGGGATCTTTCATCCCCGCCCGCGCCCGCCGAATCGCCGCAGCAACCGCCGTTACAGCCTCTTCTTGACCGATGACTTTCTTGTGCAAATGGCTTTCCAATTGCAGCAATTTTTGGCGTTCCGATTCCAACAACCGATTGACCGGAATTCCCGTCCATTTAGCAACAATTTCCGCAATATCGCCCTCAGTAACTTTTTCCCGCAGCAGCGAGGAACCTTGAGCTTGTTGTTTCAAAAGTTCGGCTTCCTTGGCTTCGCGATCGCGCACCGCAGTCTCCAATTTACCGTACTTCAACTGCGCCGCTTTATTCAAATCGTAAGCTCTTTCTGCTTGTTCGATTTGGACTCGCAACTGGTCTTCTTCTGCTTTCAATTTATTGATTGCATCCAACAACTGCTTTTCGCCCAACCACTGAGAAGACAGTTTTTCCTGCTTGACTTTTAAAATGTCAATCTCCGATGTGATGCGTTCGATGCGGGGGCCGATTCCCGGGGATAGAGCGCCTTTACCCTCACCTTCGATCGACAATTTTTCCATTTCCAACTGCATCACCCGGCGGTCAATCCCTTCCAATTCCACGGGTTTGGAGGTAATCTCCATTTTCAAATGGGCGGCCGCTTCGTCTACAAGGTCGATCGCCTTATCCGGCAAAAAGCGATCGGAAATATAGCGAAAAGACAGAGTAGCAGCAGCAACCAGCGCCGAATCGGTAATTTTTACCCCGTGGTGGCGTTCGTAACGGTCTTTCAATCCGCGTAAAATTGAAACAGTATCTTCCACAGTCGGTTCCCCGACAAATACTTGTTGAAAGCGGCGTTCCAGTGCCGGATCTTTTTCAATATTTTTGCGGAATTCATCGAGAGTTGTAGCGCCGATACAGCGCAATTCACCTCTGGCTAACATTGGTTTCAACAAATTTCCGGCATCCATTCCCGAACCGGAACTTCCGCCGCCGCCAGTGCCAACAACCGTGTGCAATTCATCAATAAATAGGACAATTTGCCCGTCGGAATCGATAACTTCTCGCAGCACAGAACGCAATCGTTCTTCAAATTCGCCCCGGAATTTTGCCCCAGCAATTAAACTGCCCATATCGAGGCTGAATAGTTGGCGATTTTTCAAAGATTCCGGTACATCGCCGTTGACAATGCGCTGGGCTAAACCTTCGGCGATCGCAGTTTTTCCGACTCCGGGATCGCCAATTAACACTGGATTGTTTTTCTGACGGCGGGAAAGAACTTGCACGACGCGGCGGATTTCCTCGTCGCGGCCGATTACTGGGTCGAGTTTGCCTGCTTTTGCCGCTTCTGTCAAATCGCGCCCGTATTTAGTGAGGGCGTCGGAGTTGGCGTCAGAATTTTGGTTTTGACTTTGACTTTGACTTTGGGTTTGCTTTTGATCTTTGACTTTGGTAGTAGCACGAATTGATTTGATTGCTTCTTCGAGTTTCGCGCGATCGATCGTACCGGGGGCCGGTTTGCGATCGTATCCGGGGCGGCCCGGCGGCCCGTCGCCCTTAGTCAGCAATCGCCTACCAACTCGTTCATCTTCTAGCAAGCCTATTAATAAATGTTCAACGGCGATAAAATTATCTTGCCAAGCCTGTCTGGCAGACTCAGCAGCATCTAACATCACTTCTAAGCCGCGGCCGAGGTATAGTTGGTCAGCGTTGGCAACTCTCGGCTGTCGTTTGGCAAAAGCATCTAACTGTTGCGCCAAGCGGGGGACATCGACTCCGGCCTTGCTGAGAATGCTGTTTGCTAGGGCTTGCTGTTCTAGAATGGCGATCGCTAAATGTTCAACCTCTAGCTGCTGATTGGCAAAGCGGCGGGCTACATCCTGGGATTTGACTATGGCTTCCCAGGCTTGATCTGTAAATTTGCTAGGGTCTGTTGGCTGCACGTTGGTTCCTCGCAATCAAGGGGATTCCTGTTGTTATCCGTTCATACATGGTCTCACAACTATCTTAATCTTGAAACACGATTGTTAATCTATGAGTGCGGTTAACGAGCGCCGAAGTTGCAACACAATTGACTGCTTGTACAAGCTTACAGTCCGCAATCCACCGCAAAAATTTGTGTGGTACGACCGGATCG
Organism: Microcoleus sp. PH2017_08_TRC_O_A; assembly: GCF_020738665.1. NCBI lineage: Bacteria > Bacillati > Cyanobacteriota > Cyanophyceae > Oscillatoriales > Microcoleaceae > Microcoleus > Microcoleus sp. PH2017_08_TRC_O_A. The sequence continues at coordinate 176 of NZ_JAEQCE010000070.1, read as the reverse complement.
GGCGATCGAACTTATGAAAATATACAGGTTCTCCATTGCCTACAATACTGTACAGACACGGCACTGCCGCCTCATAATTATGTCTTGGTTCGATCGTTCGGACTTTAGTCCGCATCAATTTCTGCGGACTAAAGTCCGAACGATCAAACCTCTTTATTGCTCTACTAAAAATTTTA
>NZ_JAEQCE010000069.1:0-30030 GCF_020738665.1 Microcoleus sp. PH2017_08_TRC_O_A | reverse complement strand
ACGAGGTTTATACCGTTCTGCTCAGAAATCAATTCTGAATGCAGATGTTAACGGTGCGGCAAACATCATTAGGAAATCAAAAGTAGCCATAGACTCAATTATTGAGCGAGTGGGTAGCGGGTTACTGACTAACCCTTTAAGAATTAAACTTTGGGCGGATTCATCCTCCAAAGTTTGTCCTTAAGAATCCCCGCGTCTTCAGACCGGGGAGTGTCAAAGTTTCCTGAAATATATCAAAATCTTACTTAATTTATATCCAGACTGCGGGCGGTTTCCGGGCTCGCGTGCTTGGGCCAAGAAACCAGGTTTGTGGGAGTTTTGGGTTTGGTAACGAGAAATCTACAAAGAAACCGGGTTTCTAAGAGTTTTGGGTTTGGGAACGAGAAATCTGCAAAAAAACGGGGTTTCTGAGGTCAAAAAGTGCGATCGCCAGCTATATGAGTTAACCAAATAATTCGTCTCACAAACAAAAAAGCCCCGATTTCGGGGCTTTTTGCGATCGGATTGGCTTTTATTGAGAGACAGACTGGTGTTTGCTTGCCTTGTCTAGCCCGCAAACTTGTTGACGCTCAAGATAGCTTCATAACTTCTTAAGAATCGCACAGTGACGATATTTCAGTCACTGTGTTAAATAGTCACAGACTCACTTAAGCTTCGCTTTTGCGGCTTTTCCGGCCGCCTTCGCGACCAATTTGAGCCATGTGTTCCCGATTTCTGCTGACAGCTTCGCCACCTTTTTGACCGGCTTCTCTGGCTTCTTCCGAAGTAAATTCGTGTGCAGTTCCTTTCGCGTGTGCAGCTTTTCCGCCTTTGCTAGCAATTGCACGCTGTTTTTCTGCGTCCATAGATGCGAATCCACGTTTGCTTTTCTCAGCCATGACTGTCTCCTTGTTTTTTTTGCTGATTTTTTCGATCGATCCCGCCTCACCTCCCACCGTAGTTGGGACTCCCAGCTAGCGGTGAGAGGTTAGACGGTAAATTATGAAACATCATCTGACGAATGTAAACTTTGAGTTTAAGTCGCAGGATGACTGTTTCATAATTTACAAATGTGAACTAAACATAGTTCACGCCCGGGTAGTTTAGTTCAAGCCGCCAATGTTTAAGCTGATTACTGTCTTTCAATCATTCTACAAATCCCCCAACTTTTATACCTCTTTCTCAGGTATAGTCATAAAAAAAACTCGGTAAGTAAGTGGGAAACGAGCGTGACTTTAGTCCTGAGAGGGAAACGGCTCGGCGATTTCAATCGCCTTGAATCCCCTTTCGGGGTTAGGGGGGGTATGGTTGCCACCCCTGGGGAGATATGGTTGTCTCCGAATCCCCATTTCTGGAGTAATGTTCGCCTCGACCTGGTTATAAAGGCTTGTTAGACCTGCAACACTGTAAAGCGTGACTTTAAAACTGTTTAATTGCAGATGACAGAGCCCAAAACTGGCGGATCATTTTCCGGTGTCGTGACCTGAATAACGTCTCCTCGCGATCGAGGGGTCTGGTCAGAACAGCTTGTAATTTCTTACAAGCGAGCGTGGCGTTGATTCCCTGAGTTCCTGACTCTTTAGTTCGCTGGAAGGATGGAACCGAAAGCTGATTGGCGATACACTCAGAACATTTTTCGACTTAAGGGCCACACTTCAAAAATTCAAAGTCCAAAGAGGGATGCTTTTTTGTCTTTTGACTTTTTATTTTTTTGATGCCTTCCGGGCCTGCCAGTTATCCCGATGTTAGTTGGTCTGCCGATCAAGTTGTTTCTGGCAAGCGATACCTCGGGGCGCAGTGCAGGACGTACTCGATCGCACTTATCAAGTTTACCTTATGACCGATCGATACATAAATCGGTTTTATCCCTGTTTGCGTCCTTAACGCTGCGCCTACCGTTGATCCCTCGTGCAGCAAAGGCTGCCAACAGCCCCGCTCGAACCCTACTTCTGAATGTTCTCCGATAAATCTAGTTTTGGCAACTCCGATCGTCGCAATTCCTGTCAAAACTCCCAAATGGCACGCCAGACCGAACCTGCGGGGGTGAGCTAGTCCTTGACCGTCGCATAATATCAAGTCTGGTCTCAAACTGATATTTTGTAAAGCGTCGAGGACTGCCGGCACTTCTCGAAAAGACAGGAAACCGGGAACGTAAGGAAAAGCTGTAGGACTGCGAACCACAGACTGCTGCTGTAATTGCAAGTCTGGAAAGCTCAAAACTGTTACAGCGGCCCGCGATACGCCTTCTGCACTGTCGTAGCCGACATCTACGCCTGCGACGTACCGAACTGGCGACCGTAGATTTTCGGTAATTACCTCTGACCGGAGAACATCTTGAATGACGATCGCCTCTTCAATTGTCTTCGGCCAAGGGTGTTGCTGCAACATTAGATATCTTTTTTCAACCGTTCTCATCTAACCTTAGCTTATTTTCTGCCATTTTCAAATTCTAATTTTTAACATTTGTCGCTATAAATTCAAAACTTGCCCAAGGAGTCTTTTTTTATACTCGCTTTGGGTTGGGTAAGTCCCACCAATGCCCCTTCTCTAGCAGATTTTGAAGGAGGAAGGAAGAGTTGACTGTTGACTGTTGACTGTTGACTGTTGACAGTTGACTGTTGACAGAAGTCCGATGGAAGTCGGAGGAAGGACGAAAAGCAGTTCAGTATGATAGAGATATTAATGCTGCAATAAATATTAGAAATGAAGGTTTGCGAATTCTGGCGTTAGGAACTAGCGCGAATGCCCTTGGAGGGGATGTAAGACGAAAATCTTCAGGACGTAAAAAATCTATGAAAGTTGAGGCAATCCCCATTGAATTGGGAAGCCTACACGCTTACCGCCAGGAAGCGTGTAGGTAGTTCACAGTTAAAAAAGCAACCCAAGATGCTCAAGCCCAAATTAACCGGGCTCTCATAGCAAGCAGAAGCTCAACGGTTGCAGCGACAAACTTTAACTATAGCCTTTCTCAAAAAGATGAGGTATAATTGACAGCTTATATAACCACCCAGACGTATAGGGCCTTCTTCCCAACAACGTCCGCGAATATGAGAGCTAGATCCGCTATACCTCGCCGGGAAGTCCCCCGCTATATACAGTAATCCTAAGCACTTAGCCAAGCATGAAAAAAATCTCAAACGCAAGCAAGCAACAAAAGCTAGCAAAAAAACAGAAAGGAAGTAAATCAAGAAACAAAGCTAAAAAGATTAGACCTCTTGCAAGACGGGCTAGAAGCCCATCCCACAAAAATCTTTTTTCTTGTGGGATGGGCTTCTAGCCCGTCCCAAAATTTGGTTAAAAGGATTTTTGCAAGAGGTCTACTGTAGCTAAAGTGTACGCTCGGGTAGCTAAATCCCGTCAAGATTTTTTGCATCAGTTATCAAGAAAACTCGTCAACGAAAACCAAGTTGTCGTAGTAGAAAATCTTAATGTCAAAGGCATGGTACGCAACCACAATTTAGCTAAAGCAATATCTGATGCTGGATGGGGAACTTTTACTAATTTCTTAGCTTACAAGCTAGAGAAAAAAGGTGGGAAGTTAGTAGAAATTGACCGATGGTTCCCCAGTTCTAAACTTTGCTCTAGCTGTTATTACCAAATTGATAAGTTGCCACTTGATATTAGAGAGTGGACTTGTCCCAATTGCGGCACTCGTCACAATCGCGATGGTAATGCAGCAACAAATATTAGAGCAGAAGGTATCAGAATGCTACAAACGGATGGAACAGCCGTTTCTGAAGAGCGGAGGGGAAGTAAGACCAACGAAAGGACGTAAGTCAGTTCGCTCGGCATTCCCCCGCGATGTTAGAAGCCTGCACTATAATCGCTTCGATAAGCGTGCGGGTATTTCAACTCCCGAAATTTTGCACTACTCAAGCGATCGAAAAATGGAACGGTCAGTTTCCGACAGTAATGGGGAGCAACGAGGCTCTACCCTTGATTAATATTACCAGAAAGAATTGGTTGAAAGCCTCTCCCTGCTCGGGAGAAATTAAAATCAAACTATTCATTACTCCAATCCTCTTCCTTCTAGGTAGAGGTCGCTCTCAAACTGTCAACTGTCAACTGTCAACTGTCAACTGTTGAAGCCTGGTCAATCTGCGACTCCTGGTAAATAAGTTGCTGCACATCCTGATTGACGGAGTGCGGGGAGAGGGGGAGAGGGTGAGAGGGTGAGAGGAATTGAGGGTTTTTCACTCTTGGCACTGAAGATGCGCTTTTTGTAAATGCCGACACAGCAAGCGCAGAAAATACAACTAGCAACTAACCTGAAATCCCGCTTAGTTAAAGGCAAAGATGCAATCTACGTTCGTGAGTCCTGAAAAACGTTAAAGTAAGAAGCAACTCGGAAATTGCAAAGGTTGGCTTGAAAGTTTGGCTGATGGGAAATCGGGATAACCAGTCAATTTATAATTTAGATGAAGTGGGGGACGTAGCCGATCGCGATACGGCTTCTGAAGCACTGTGGCTGCGCGATCGAGCTTTGGCTGCTACTACCAGCGGTATTATTATTGCTGACGCCAAGGCACCCGACTGTCCCATAATTTATTGCAATCCAGCATTTGAAAGGATCACAGGCTACTGCGCCGGTGAAGTCTTGGGGCGCAACTGCCGATTTTTGCAAGGCCCGGATACCGATCGCACTACAGTAGCTAAAATCCGCGAAGCCTTGCGCGAAGGCATAGCATTGCAGGTGACAATCAAAAATTATCGCAAAGACGGCACTCCTTTTTGGAACAAATTGTCGCTATCTCCCGTGCGAGACGACAGCGGTAATTTGACTCACTTCGTCGGAACTCAGTCCGACTTATCGGAACGCATCGAAGTGCAGGAAGCTTTGCAGCAAGCAAACGACCAACTGCAAACGATTTTGGAAGCAGTTCCGGGCATAGTATCTTGGATTAGCTCGGATTTGCGCTATTTGGGCGTCAACCACCACTTAGCTAAACTGCACGGTTTGTCGCCGTCGGCCTTTGTCGGTCAAGATATCGGTTTTCTGGGCGCTAGCTTGGATTTTTACTCTTTTGTGGTGGATTTTTTTGCCTGCGAGGCTACGGAAGCGGTTAAAGAACTCAGCGCTAAGGTGAAAACGGAGGGCGGACAGTCGGCGGGATATTATTTGATTGTGGCTCAAAAGTACGATCGGGGGAATGCAGCTTGTCTGGTAGGGATTGACATTACCGAGCGCAAGCGGGCAGAAGAAGCTCTGGTGCTGACTCGCAAGGCGGTGGAAAGTTCGAGCGACGCGATCGGCATCAGCGATGCCAACGGCACTCACATCTATCAAAATCAAGCGTTTTCTCAGCTATTTGAATGGGAAACGGCAGAGGAATTTAAACTCGCAGGAGGTATACCGGCAGTTTTTGCTGACCCCGCAGTCGCCTGCGAGGTTCTCGATACGATCGCCAGAGGTTATTCTTGGTCTGGTGAAATTACCAACCGCACAAAAAGCGACAAAATTTTGCAAGTGCTGCTGCGGGCCGATGCGATTAAAGACCCCACGGGGAAAATTGTCGGTCTGATTTACATGAATACCGACATTACCGATCGCAAGCGCACGGAACAAGAACTGCGACAAAGCGAAAAGCGTTTTCGATCGCTAATTGAAAATGCCAGAGACATTATTGTAATTCTCGACGACAAAGGCTTTTGCCGCTATGTCTCTCCTTCCGCCGAGCGGATTTTGGGCTACCCGACGGCGGAAGTCCTCGGCCGGTCTGTCTTTGACTTGATTCACCCCGATGAATTGCCAATGGTGGATCAAGTGTTCAAAGGTGTCATCCAAATGCCGAGAGTTGGGCTGGGATTGGCGGAATACCGGGTGCGACACAAGCAGGGTTTCTGGTGCGTGTTGGAAGCGGTGGCGACGAATTTGCTCTCGGAACCTTCGGTGCGGGGAATTGTCGTCAACTGTCACGATGTAACTGAACGCAAGGCGGCTGAAGACCAATTGTTGCACGATGCTTTGCACGACGCGCTGACGGAGTTGCCCAACCGCGCTTTGTTGACTGACAGGTTGGGCCAAGCTTTTGCACGCGTCAAACGGCATCCGAACTATCAATTTGCGGTGCTATTTCTCGATTTGGACAGGTTTAAGGTGATTAATGACAGCCAGGGACACCGCACGGGCGATCGGCTGTTGGTGGCTGTGGGCCGCCGTCTGTTGACTTGTTTGCGCCCAGGAGATACGGTGGCACGTCTGGGGGGAGATGAGTTTGTGATTTTGCTGGAGGAAATTCAAGGTGTGGATGAAGCGATCGCCCAAGCAAAGGGAATTCTGAAGGCGATCGAACGACCGCTATATTTAGAAGGTCATAAAGTTTTAATTACTGCTAGCATCGGGATTGCTATGAGTACCGACAAATATCAGTGGCCTGGAGATATTTTGCGCGATGCTGATATTGCGATGTACCGGGCAAAAGCTCTCGGTAAAGCTCGTTACGAAGTGTTTACGAGTGCAATGCACACTCGGGCTGTGGCTTTGATGCACTTAGAAAACGATTTGCGGCAGTCGATTGAAGAACTGAATTTGACATATTCGATTGTGGATTTCCCAGGTGGGGCGGCGGGGGAAAACTCGCCTGTATGTGAAATCGACTGGAAGTTGGAGCGCACGAAATCACAATTGGCTCCTCTTAAATTGGAATGTCCTTTTACTGTTTATTATCAGCCGATAGTTTGTTTGAAAAGCGGATCGGCGATCGGATTTGAGGCGCTGGTGCGCTGGCTGCACCCGGAACGCGGTTTAGTTTCCCCGATGGAATTTATTGCGATGGCGGAGGAAACTGGGTTAATTATGCCTTTGGGTTTGTGGGTTTTGAACGAAAGCTGCCGCCAAATTATTGAGTGGCAGAGTTTGAATTTGCCTGTGGGAAATTCCCGGCTGACAGTAGCAGTGAATCTTTCGGGGAGGCAGTTTTCGGAACCGGAGTCGATCGAGCAAATCAAGCAAGTATTGCAGGAAACGGGTGTTGATGCTCGCTGTTTGAAGTTGGAGATTACTGAGACTGTGGTGATGGAAGATGGGGAAGCGGCGGCGGCGATGCTTTCGCAGTTAAGGGAGTTGGGGATTGGGCTGTGCATTGATGATTTTGGTACTGGTTATTCGTCTCTGAGTTATTTGCACAAATTCCCGATTAATATTTTGAAGGTCGATCGCTCTTTTGTCAGTCGCATCGGAGCAGCGGGCGAGAATTTGGAAATCGTGCGGGCGATCGTCATGCTGGCGCGCAGTTTGGGGATGGAGGTAGTCGCAGAAGGTGTCGAAACCGCCGTGCAATTGGCTCAACTGCGGGCGATCGGCTGCGAGTACGGTCAGGGGTACTTTTTCTCTAGACCTCTCAACAGTGAGGCTGCTACGGCCTTATTGAGGCGATCGCCCAAATGGTAATCCGATCTACAATAGTTAGTAGGGTGCGTCAGTCTGCAAACGCTCGATCGTCGCCCTATAACTTCACGCCTGAAAATTGGATCTGAAGCCTCCCCGTGTAGGGGGAAATCAAACAAAATGATTCATTGCTCCAATCCTCTTCTATCGATGGAAGAGGTAGCTGTCAACTGTCAACTGTCAACTGTCAACTGATGAACTGACGCACCCTACAAACTTACTCATACCAAAACCTATGTCTCAATCAATCGCCCCAGTTTTAGAAGAAAAAGAAGTTGATAATTCTCCAACTTTAACCTTTGAAGAATACAGAGTTTATCAAGGAGATCCTGATGTACAATACGAACTGTACAAAGGCAAACTAATACCAATGGCAACGGCTAGCGCATTACATACAAGCATCTGTGAATATTTGGTTTACAAATTGCAGCGTTATCTCGCTGAACACAATCTCGATTTAGTAGTAAAAACTTCTGTAGGAGTGAGAACAGAAAATGCTACATCTTGCATTCCCGATGTACTTGTCTGCACTCAAAGTTTGTGGGAACAAATACTTGCCCAGCCTGGTTCAGGCATCCTTGACTTAGGAGAAACACCCCTATTAGTAGTAGAGGTAGTGAGTGAAAATCGACGGGCAGATTACATGATTAAACGAGCACAGTATGAATTAGCGAATGTGCCAGAATATTGCATTGTTGACCCTAAATGTGGGAAGCAAAAAATCAGAATCTTAGCATTTATTGAAGGTGAAGATGGTTACACGCATACAGATTTCTTTCCGGGTGAGGAAATTATATCTGTAGTATTTCCAGATTTGGTTTTATCAGTGGATGAAATACTGAATCCACCATTGGTGGAGGAGTTAGTGAAGGCAGAACGAGTTCGATTACAGGAATCACAGCAACAAGCCGTAATCGAACGTCAACGCGCTGATGAGGAGCGTCAACGCGCTGATGAGGAGCGTCAACGCGCTGATGAGGAGCGTCAACTCGCCCAGCAGCAGAGTCAACGCGCTCAAGAGGAATGTCAACGTGCTGACAAATTGTCAGCGAGGTTGCGGGAATTGGGAGTAGATCCTGATACTGTCATTTAAATTTAATTTAATCATAAATACTCGCTGAGGTCACAAAGATATGTCTCAATCAATCACGCCAGTTTTGACAGACCAACAAGTTGATAATTCACCCACATTAACCTTTGAAGAATACCGATTTTATAAAGTCGATGACGAGGTAAAACATGAACTGCATAGAGGTCAATTAATACCAATAGCAATGCCTACAATTCTACACATAAATATTTGTGAGTATTTGGTTTATAAATTGCAGCGTCACCTAGCTGAAAACAATCTTGATTTAGTAGTCAAAAGAAATTTGGGAGTCAGAACCGAAGAAAGTTCATCCCGCATCCCTGATATAGTTGTTTGCACTCAAAGTCTTTTAGAACAAGTTGCTGCTCGACCCGGAGGGGCCGTCCTTGACTTTGATGAAACGCCTTTATTATTAATAGAAGTCGTTGGCAAAGATCGACGCGCAGATTATATACTTAAACGAGGAGAGTACGAACAAGCTAACGTGCCGGAATATTGCATAGTTGATCCGACAGAAAACAGACAGCGGGTGCGAGTTATAGCAGTTCCCGAAGGTGATGAGGTTTATTCACAGGTAGATTACTTGCCGGGTGAGGACATAGTATCTGTAGTATTTCCTAATTTGAGATTATCAGTGGATGAAATACTGTCTCCGCCATTGGTGGAAAGGTTAATTAAAGAAGAACAAAGGCGGTTGCAGGAACTTAAACAAGCTGCAATGGAACGTCTAGATTTTCAAGAGGAACGTCAGCGCGTTGAAAAATTGGCGGCTAAGTTGCGGGAGTTGGGAGTAGATCCTGATACTGTTTAAAGAGTTGAAATAGTGGCAATAGCCTCAATTCTACCTCAATCATCTAATAACAAATCACGCAGGAAATAAAAGCGATCGCGCCCCAAACTATCTCCTTTAATTCGCCCTGCATAACCTGTCAGCGGAGAAGAAAGTTCTACTAAAATTTCGTGCAACTCTTCACGGGACAACTGCTTGGGTGGGTTAGACATTGAAAATGCACCGCTCAAAGAATCAACGCTGGCTCTTTTAGAACCTGTAGTTTCTAAATATTTTTTCAGAATAGAAAGAACGTGCGATCGCACTTTAAGCTTTTCCCGCACACCGTCAATATAGCGATTAACCTTAGCATCGGCTTCCTCACCAAACGGCTGTTGTTCTAAACAAGGTTTTAACTGTAATAAATCGATCGAACCTGGTTGCTTAGCTTTCAATTCAACAAGTCTTTGCAATGTTTCCGGGCGAATTACATTCATGTGGTTTCCGATAGCAGTTTTGTTAGCGTGTCTATTTAACTGACCAGCGGCCATAATTATCTTAATACAGCAGTTGTATTGTTCCTGAAGATGCTTGTGTCCTAACTTGATAAGTTGCGCGGGCGTTCCATCAGCTACAGTTTCACTTTTGGTGGCTTTGCATTCTCCCACTACCTGATAGGGAGTTTCACAGTAGAAATCTAATCCGCCAGCGCCCCCGGTTGATTCGGGATCGAGACTGGCTTCTGGTTTGTGGTTAGAATTTCCGAAACCTAGCTTGATAAAACCTTTGCGGACTAATTTTTCAAAGCCATTACCGTCGCTAGAGTTGCCGATTTGTGCGATCGTTTTAATCCAATCTAAATCTGGATCGGGTTTTGTTGTTGGTAAATTTTCCGACCAACCTAGAAATATTTTGATTTCTTCATCTAGTTGTTTGGCTTTTGGGTTGGTGGTGGATAAATGCACTAATGCACTTTGCAACTCTTCCAATTCTGGATGTTCAGGAAGCTCTAGTTTTTCCAGCTTTTGACGGCGTTTGGCAAACATAGACTCGCTCAACACAGGCGTTGAATCAGTAACATTTAGGGATTTTGGCAAAGATACAAAATTGCCACTAGATTGCACTGGCATTTCCAGCGGCTGAGGTAGCAGATAAACCCGCAGGTAAGCTACAAAAATAAAAGGACGCTGCTGGAGAATTTGCTGTAAAGCCTCTGTTTTCCAGACTGTTAACTGCGACAAAGCCTCTAATGATTCAGGCTCATTCACCATTTGGCACAGTTCGCACTTAGCCCAAGCTTTGATCGAAACTCGATCAGAATTTAACTGAGCAAGTGCCTTTTGAGCAATGGGCAAAAAGTGCGATCGATAATATCGATCGCCCGATAGTAAATCAACCGAAAGATTAGCTGGATACAAAGCAAATGTCCGCCCCGGATTCAGAAACATCCGAGGCATAGCTGCAATCATTCGTCCTTGGATTAAAGCTTCAATATCTGGATTTGGTAAAGCCAGAGCTGTTTGAAGCAAAATTGATTTGCTCATGGTTAACTAAATAGGTCACTTAGATCCCCATCATCTGTATCATCACTACTGGGAGGGTTGAAAATGTCTTCTAAAAGTAGGCTTTCATCTTCATCGTCAACGACAGGCATTTCACCGGAAGGATCGCTCAAAATTTCCCGCAATAAAAGATTCTCAAAAGTGAGCTGTTTCTGAGATATGAAATCCCAAACTTGGTCTTCTGTTAAATTGTAATCTCGGCATTTTTTACAAACAGCACGGACAGCGAGTAATGGTTTGATTTGATCTTCAATCAAATACACCACCTCACCGCCTTTTTCAAATGAGACGAGTTCTTCTAGTAGCTTGTAGGCTTTAGAATTCTTCTTGATCGTCTCTATTTTTGATTGGGAACGCACTAAACAACCGCGCGTCAAATCAAAGGTTTGATAATCAATTAAGCGCTTTAATCCAGCAACTAATTCAGATTGAGAAGATTGGAGAATCGCAACACCAATCTTGATAGCTCTTCCGTTTTCAGTACCAATTATCTTGAATTTTATCCACTCCGCATTTTTTGCTTTGGGTTTAATCTCTGCGGTAATTTCATCAACTGTTACCTTGTCAATCGTCTGACCTTTCAATGTTTCAAAGCCAAAGTAAATAGCCTTAGCAATTGTGGAATTATCCTCCATATACTCTCGGATGTCTGCCTCAAGTTCCTTGGTTAAAGCCAACTCAAACCTCTCAACTGGATCTTCTGGAAGTTCAGGTACTGGAGGTATAAAAACTTGAAAATTCTCGGCACACCATGTCAAAGCTTCCCGTACCGTTGGCTTACCTCTGCCATATTCTCTCAGTTGACTTTCTTCAAATGGGTAGACCGGATGATGAGGGTTTAAATTCCTGATTTGATAAAAATCTTGTAACCACAATTGGACTAAATCGACTAAAGAATCGCCGTTCAAATATTTTAAATCGATTGGTTTCCGCTGCGTGTATGTTGAAAGTCGATCGGGTATGCCACCAGACATTACGTTAACAGTATCTGTCCACGTATACGGCATCATTACTGTGATAACAACCAAACCTTGACCGAGTTCTGAGTGTTCGAGAGTATCGTACAAACGCTTAACTAGATCGGCAATTACCTGGGGTGTTGTCAAGCCATCATCTCTACAACTTGTATTTACATCTATTTCATCAAAACAAATGATTACAGGACTGTAGTAACTCACCAAATTCAAAATTTGCTGGATGTTATTCAGAGATTCGGCTTCTCTGTCCTGATTAGTCTTCCCAGAATTAGCGGGCAATCCTAGTTCCTCAGCTTTAGATTTATCTAACTCTTCACCTGATAACCATTTGATAGCAAAAGGTGTTTCAGCTTCTGATAACGTCCACAAAACAGCTCGAACAATATAAGGGTCTGCCTTTGATTTTGTTTTGAGAACTTGCTTAGTGAGGGTGTTCATTAAATTTTTATTTTTTGTAGCCCAGCTAGCACACACTCTGTCAAATCGATCGAGAAGTTCTTGAGGAGAAAGATTCGGTGTAGCAGAATTGATAGCTTTGAAACCTTCGTTTGCCATTGCTGAGGCTATTTCCTGCCATTGCATGACACCTTGACTGCCTGTATGGCTCAAACTGTTAGCTAAAGTTTGCTGAAATTGGTATTTTATCAAGTTTAAGTCGGTGTAATTATTAACACTGGCATAAACGAACAAAGCACCTCCATTAGTTTCTAGTCTGTGGCGAGTGCGGCTCAAAATGTGGCTTTTCCCCACTCCTTGTTGAGCTGTCAATACCAGTGAAGTCACTTTTTCTTGGCTCGATTGAGTAGTCTGTACTTTTTCAACCGCCTGAAAAATGGCATCGGAAGCGTGAGCATTTAGAGTCGGAATATCGGGGAAGCCTTTTCCCCAAATATCTTGCTCTTTGACAATGCCAGCTTTGCTAAAGGGATTGTGATTTTGGATGGCAGCATTGAGAGCTTCTATCGGAGAAACTGATATATTGTTCATGGCGATCGGGTGTGAGGTAACGAACTACAAAAAGATTGAGGGCAATTTTATGAATTCAAACGCTTGGCGTAGTAACGCAATGCACCACCAGGAATGGTAATTGAGTCTTCACGTTTATCTGGGGTGATGTCTTGCGTTTCTCCTGCCATTAGCTGGAAAATATCATTAGCCTGCATTTCCAACAGCCACTCGTTGAACTCCGATCGCCCAACTCTTTCCCCGATCGCCCGTCGCATCCGATAAATCGGCACTAAATCGTCTAAGTTATAATCCCGGTTCAAGCTGTCATACACATCGATCGCCACAGCCTTAAAATCGTCATAGGAGGCGATCGCCCCTGCATCCTTTTTCCCCGTCTCCACAGCAACACTCGCCGCACCATCCTGATGCCGAATCCACTTCAGCAGAGCATTTCCCAGCCGAGTACCGATTTGAGAACCATCAAACTCAAACAGAGAATCCCGACTTTTCAAGCCCTGCGCTAAAACCTCTTTCCCCTTCGCGCTCAACTCCACCCGCGTCACCCGATTTACCAGCGAATACTCGATCGCCCCAGATTCCTGCAACTGGGCGAGCACTTCCAGATACCTCTGACTCGTCTCATTAGTGCGAACAATCCGCTTCGTCAAATCCCCCTTTTTAACCGGAATCTGACCGCCACCCAAATCCCACAAATTCAGCAATACCCGAACTTTCGCCTTCGCATCCCAAACCGCTTGCTCTTCCGGTGTCAAAGTTTTAGACACAGCAATTTCATTTTGCTCAGACATATCCATACCTTTAAATCCCTATTGTTAGTATCAAATCTTACCAGAAATTTTGTTAAAAAACATCTCAACTTCTCAGCAAAATAGCGCGCGAGACCGCGCACAACCCATGCAAACTTCATTTTAAAATAATTGGCATTGACTAAAATCTGAGTATTTGATACAATGACTGATTGGACAATCGATCGCACTTCAAAATATCTACACTCAATAAGAGCGATCGTACATTTCCATCAAAACAATCGGAATCAACCCCACTTACCAGAAAGAATTGGTTTAAAGCCCCAAGCCCGGGAGAAATTAAAATCAGACGATTCATTATTCCAATCCTCGGACTTCCAGGTAGAGCTCGCCCTCCGAAGTCAACTGTCAACTGTCAACTGTCAACTGTCAACTGTCAACTGAAAACTTAGCAACCTCAGCAAATATAGCGCTCCGAACCACAGTCAACCACGAGCAATTCAGATTAACTGCGACTTTAGTTCAATCCCCAATTCAGCCTTTAGAAAGACGAATTCAACCGAAACATCTTGTTACATTGCAATCAAAGCATTGAAGAGAATTTTACCCATGAAAACTATTCCAGACCAAATTGCAGACATCAAAGAAAAACTGCCAGATTTGACTCCCACCCCTCCCAGTTTAAAAGCCCAAGTATCCAGCCACGACCTCAAAGCCCGCTTAGATTGGGGCGAACCCGGACTGACAATCATCGACGCCCGCGATTTTGAAAGCTTCGATAAAAGTCGCATTACCGGCGCCGTACCAATGCCAATGGACGAATTAGTCGATCGAGCAAAAGCCAGCCTAGAACCCGTTCGCGACATCTACATCTACGGCGAAACCGACGAACAAACAGCAGAAGCCGCCAATCTTCTGCGCGCAGCAGGCTTTAGAAAAGTCGCCGAACTAAAAGGCGGAATTCCAGCTTGGAAAGCCATCGACGGCCCCATCGACGGCGCTCTAGAACACGGTAATCCAGGCCCCGCCGCCTACAATGTTTTCGCTCGCCTGCAACATCACGCCAAAGCCCAGAAAATTAACAAATAATCTCACAGAAAACCTAGATACCCGACTTCTTGAAGAAGTCGGGTATCTAACAGAACAATTTGTTTGTAGTAATAACTTCAGTGGGTGCATCTCATTTTGGCGAATATATCCGTAGGGGCGAAGCATGACCGCAGAAAATAGGAGATTATAACTAATAACTTATATGCGGTCATGCTTCGCCCTCTTCAAAAGTGAGATGCACCCACTTCAGTCCTTAGCGAATAAAAGTTTTAAGATAGGACTAAAGTCCTTACTACAAACTTAATTATGGGTAGATAAGGAGATTTGATATTAACTCTTTTTTTTGCCGTCCAAAAAAGCTTTAACTTCCCTCAAGATTTGCCGATTCCCATCAAAAGTAATCTGCTTGACTGCATCCTCAAAAGAACTCCAAGCATGATTCTGAACTTCCTCTACTTGCAACTGAACTTCCATTGAATTTACAAAAGCCAAAAAGTAAGTAACAGTCTTTTCAATTGATTCCCCTTCCTTAGCAGAGGAATAATGTTGCACAGAACTAGGCTTCCCTTCCTTAACAAAGGAATAACTTTCCACAAAACTAGGCTCCTCAACCACTTCACAATCGCGGATGCCAGTTTCCTCCTCAAACTCCCGCTTCGCCGTTTCTAGCGCAGATTCCCCCGGATTCGCGTGACCTTTAGGAAACGCCCAATGTCCGGCTTGATGTTGAATCAACAAAAACAAACTATCAGTTTCAGTCGCAAAAACTGGCACAATGCCAAAAGCTTCATCTTTCATATTTTTTCTCTTTGCTATTAATAACTAATCGGAATCTTCTCTTAGTCCACGCAGGTGGACTTCGTTTGTGTAGACGCGATTTCCAATCGCCGGGAATTTGTGGTTTAAACTATAATTCCCATCCCAACCGAGTTGGCTGTTCGTAAAGCCGCTTCAAAGTATTAACATCCCTCGCAGAAATAGCCGGAGGATTCCGCACCTGAGAAAAATAAAGCACATCAGTTTCCAGCAAACTGTGGCCCCAAATTCCCAAAGCGTGCCCCAACTCATGCCGCGCCGTCGCCGGAACATACTTACCCACTTGATTCGGATTCAAATAAACCGCAAACCGATGAGATAAAACTGTTTTATCCCCGTCCCGACGATTGTACAACTCATAGGTAGATTCCCCCGATCGCGATCGCAAAAGCCCTTGACGCAAAGGCGGAGCCTGACGTAAAATTCTAATATCAGCCGCCTCGGAACTATCCACGACTTGCAAAGGCAAATAAACCGCCCATTCCCGCATAACACCCAACACCGCTGCTATCCATTCTTCAGACTTATTCCCATCTACCGGACGCTCCACATACACCTGAATCGGGAACTTCGACCATAGCAAATGACCGACATTTGGCTGTTTAATGCGATCGAAATAATCGCCGCTATTAGTTGCATCTTGCCAATTAGCCAGCGTTGGTGGTAAAGGATGAACCTGTGGAGAGGGCCAAGTATTTGGGAGAGGAGAAAGAGAAAGACTCGCCGCCGGAGCATTAACCTGAGTAAAAATTATGAGACTAAAACAACATAAAGCCAATCCCAAACCAGCCAGCAATCGAGCTTTTATCGAAACTTTCCACAACCGCATTTTTCAGACCGCAGATACACACAAATAAGCGCAGATGAATACAAATTATATCAACTTCATCTGCGTTAATCTGTGTTTATCTGCCTACATCTGCGGTTAAAAATCCTAATCTTACAACTTAGGAGTCAACCAACCAGCACTCAAAATAATAGTCAAACCCATAAACACAATAGACAGACCCCAAGTAATCCGATTGAGAGTTGTTTCCGCACTCTTAGCGCTGGTAAATAATTGAGCTTGTCCGCCAATTCCTCCAATGCCATCGCCTTTAGGACTGTGGAGCAATACAAAAACCACAAGTCCTAAAGCAGACAAAGACCAGATAACTTGTAACACAGAAACAATATTCATAATTTGGGCTAATTGGTAATTAGTAATCGGTAATTCATTATCATATCAAATTTAGTCGATCGCACACAACCGGGCAGTCGAGGCCCGATCCCCTAAATCATCCTTAAAAAGCAGGGGGGTTTTATAGTCAGGAGAGAGATAGGTACGTAGTTGGGCTTTAGCCCTCTTTGTATATATGTCTAAAGAGGGCTGAAGCCCAACTACGTACCTTGCCTAACCCTACCTACCTGTAGCCCAGACTTCCTACAGCCGCACCCGCACCGGAGTGCGATTAGCCCGAACTTCAAATTCAGCAGCTTGAATCATAGACTTTCCAGTCATCTCCGGGGGCTGAGGCAACCTCAACAGCTCCAAAATCGTCGGCGCCACATCGGCCAAACAGCCGTCCGCCCTGAGAGCAACATTCCCTCCGTGACCTGGAATTTTCAGACCTTCGCCTTCTATTAGAATAAAGGGCACCGGGTTAGTAGTGTGAGCCGTCCAAGAATTCCCGTTCTCGTCGAACATCACCTCAGCATTTCCGTGGTCAGCAATAATAATTGCCGTTCCCCCAGCTTGGGAAATCCCGGTCAACAGCCGCCCCAAACATTTATCCACAGTTTGAACCGCAATTATCGTCGCATCCAGCATCCCCGTATGACCAACCATATCCGGGTTAGCGTAGTTAAGCACCACAAACGAATAAATCCGCTTGGACAAAGCCTCCAGCGCCACATCCGTCACCTCAGCGGCCGACATCTCCGGCGCCTCATCGTAAGTCGCCACCATCGGACTCTGCACCATTTCGCGGTCTTCCCCCTCAAAAGGCTCTTCCAGACCCCCATTAAAAAAATAAGTCACGTGAGCGTACTTTTCAGTTTCCGCTGTCCGCAACTGTCGCAAACCGTGCTTAGAAATCACCTCACCCAGAATATTGTTCAAATTCTGGGGTTCAAAAGCCACCAGTACCGACGACAGTTTGGGGTCGTACTGAGTAAAACTCGCAAAGGTCAGCGGCTCAATTAATGATCGTTCAAAGCCCTTAAAATCTGGCGCTACAAAAGCCTGAGTCAACTCTCTAGCCCTGTCCGGTCGAAAATTGAAGAAAATCATCCCATCCCCGGATGCCACCGCTCCCGGGGCAATGCGAGTCGGAACTGCAAACTCGTCGGTTACTCCTTCAGCATAGGAGGCCTGCAACACATCAACTGCCGATCGACCATCAGGTGCGCTCTCAACCGTCATTACCTCATAAGCGCGGCTCACCCGATCCCAGCGTTTGTCTCTGTCCATCGCGTAATAGCGGCCGCTGATGGTAGCAATCCGACCCACTCCTACTTGTTTGATATAACCTTCTATCTTGCTGAGAGCTTCTACACCCTCTTTCGGAGTAGTATCGCGGCCGTCTGTAATCGCGTGGATGCAAACTTCAGAAATTCCCTGTGCTTTTGCTAGCTGTAGCAAACCCAAAATGTGACTCAGGTGCGAGTGTACCCCACCCTCGGAACAAAGACCGGTCAGGTGTAACTTGCCGCCCCGACGGCGCACTTCCTCGCAAAGTTTAACCAGCGCCCGGTTGTCGAGCAAAGAACCATCTTCGACAGCATCCGAGATTCGCACTAACTCTTGAGGAACCACGCGGCCGGCGCCGAGATTTAAGTGACCGACTTCCGAGTTGCCCATTTGCCCGTCTGGAAGCCCTACCGCCCGACCTGATGTGTTAATCAGAGTTCTGGGATAAGCTGCCCAGAGACTGTCCATCACGGGTGTTTTCGCTAAGGCGATCGCATTTCCGTCTTTTTCTTCACGATAACCCCAGCCATCTAGAATAATCAGCACTACAGGAGATACAGACGTTTGTGCCATGCCAATACCCTATTTACAATAATTAATTTCTCGATCGTCATTATTGCCGATTTTGCGGAACATCTTCCGCTCATATATTTTGTACAGCGGCCCAACAACACGAACAATAATTCCCCCAGCCACAGCATTTTGGAAACTAATTTCCACCCGATCGGCAAATTGTCTAATTGATTGCCTTGACTTGAACTCTGAATCCACCGTTGGATACTGTTACTCGATAGCGCCAACAGTGGCCGTGCTTTGACAGCCGGATTTTCCCGGATTGTTCAACGGTAAACTGCTCTGGAAACACTCAAAACAATACCACACTTGGTCGTATTTTGCTAGTGGCTCAAAAAATAAATTAAACAGCCTTGACCGGGCTGCGAATAACTTTAACAGTATGCAAATAAAAATTGGTTTCTGAATTGTCTCAGTTTCAGCGGACATAAAACTCTACAACATCTTTTTTGATTTTCACATCGTAATTGCCAAAGAAATCGTGACCGAGGAGACCAATTTCCATTTGTTTGGCGATCGCCACTTCGACATTTTGGATGGCAGCACCCCCAACCCGAATCGATCGCACCAAACCAATGGGGAACTCGACAATGCTACCGTCAGCGATCCCCGCTCTCCCAGTGCCCACTTGCCTCACTCCCAGTGCAGTAGCCATCCGCTGAGTAATTAAAGTGCCGCTCGCCCCGGTATCGACAATCATTTCAAAAGTCTTGTTACCGTTAAATACCACATCAATCACAGGTGTCCCACCCGCGCGGCGCTTGATTTTCGCTTGAAATACCTTTTGATTCCCACCAGAGGCTGGTTGATTGGCTGGCGGTTGGGCACCAGGATTTGAGGTGCCCCTGCGAAACTGAGAATACACATTGCCACTTCTGGCTTCCGAGGCTGCTGTTAAAGTGCGATTCCCTTCGGGATAGCTCCGCCGCGCGTGCTGCTGGGAACTCACAAGTGGCACCAATGCCATCACCTTTGTTTCTGGCTGATGTGAATGAGCATTCACATTGCCGCTTCCCACCGATCCCAGACCTACCAAAACAGCCACAGAAACAATGCCCGATCGCCAAATCCGTTTCAGAATCACTTTTGCCACCATAACCATGCCCTAATTAGTTAAATATGTGCAAGAACCACCACCATTGATATCCTAACCTGCTCTTGAAAACCCAGGGCCCGCCTCAATATCAAATCGTCCGGAAAACTTGGCAATTTAAAAGCGATCGCATACCATCAAACCAGGTAAACTGAAAAGCGGCAAATGGCAGCAACTGCAATTGCCATTTGGATCACTTAAAAGTCAGGCGTTTGGGGACGATCGGTAATGCGTAAACTTTTATATTTTGCAACTATAGGAATGCTGGCTTTCTCGATCGGGGGATGCGGCGGCGACGGGGGTGGCGACACAGCCAGTCCCACTCCTAGTCCTAGTATCAGTCCGGGTGCAACACCAGGGGCACCAGCAGCCAACGCTCCCGGAACGACCGGGGGTGTGGCAAGTCCCACACCAGGAGCTCAGACATTCCCCTCTCCAGTAGTAGCAGCCCAGCCCCCCGGCTTGATCCGATCGACAAACCCTGACGATCGCGCCAGACAAGCTCAAGCAGACATTGATGGCAAAAAGACAGCCCCGAGGGCAATTCCACAGACCTCTGTCCCCGGCCAAGCAAATGACCCATTCTCAGTCCTTCCCCCTCAACCACTCAAAACAGACGGTGGCGGGACAGCGGGCAACGAACTCCCCAACCTCCCAGTCAGACAAGTTCCAAGTCTGCCCAAGCTGCCAGACGAGAGAAACCCACCCCGGTGGACGCCAGTACCGGGATCGAAAAGGGCACCGGGCGGCGGCACAGTTGCCGAACTTCCCAAAGCTCAAAGCCCCGCACAGGTGTCAAGTCTTCCCAACCTGCCGCTAACCCCCGTACCCCAATGGCGGCCTCCAATTTCAGCGCGTCCCCAAGCAGCTCCCGGACGCCCCGGAGCGAGACCAGCAGGCTCCCCAAACGTCGCAGGAAATCCGCCGTCAATACCGGGCATTCCAGCAGGCTCAACCGGCGGCACCGGACGCCCCGGATCCAGACCGGCAGGTGCCCCAAACGTTGCGGGAAATCCGGCATCAATACCGGGAGTGCCTTCTATACCGGGCTTCCCAACAGGCAGCACCGGCGGTACCGGTACCAGACCAGGACGCCCCGGAGCCAGACCAGCAGGTTCCCCAGATATAGCAGGAGCTCCGGCATCATCAATACCGGGAGTTCCCTCTATACCGGGCTTCCCAAGAGGCACGACGGCAGGCCCCCAAGGGACGCGACGACCGGCCCAGACACCGGGACGGCCAGGAGCAACACCGGGACGCCCGCCAGCGATCGCCGCCCGCCCGCCCGGCCCGCCCCGCCCTCCCAACATTCCCAATATCGCCACCAGAGAATTGCCCGGTCTGCCCAAGCTGCCGGAATTAACACCGCCGCCCTCGTGGCAAGACCCGAATCCACCACCACCCCCCGCACCACCACCGCCACCGCCTTCGACAGACAATGCCAAAGGAGTTGAAGTTAGTGGCGTAGTCAGAGTTGGTAATGACATACTGGTAATTGTGAAAGCACCTAACGAGCCAACAAGTCGATATATCAAAGTAGGACAGCGGATTGCCAGCGGGCAGGTGCTAATCAAACGGGTTGATTTCAAATCAGGAGCCGATCCGATTGTGGTTCTAGAAGAAAACGGTGTAGAGGTTTCTAAAATTGTGGGAGAAAAATCTCCCCGAGTTGCCCAGAACCCAATTTAATGCAAAATTTAGCTCAATCCTTAGAAAAAAAATTGAGAACCGTCATGCTTCGCTCAATTAAACAACTCGGAATATTCATGTTGGTTGGCACGGGGGTAGGATGCCTCTCACTGCTAGCCAATACTAAATCGTCATTGGCGGCGCCAGCAGCAGAACAAAAGCGCCCTCCGGTTTGCGAAGGCTCTCCCCCGAACGGTAGAGTCAAGTGCAACTACGAAAATGGCGACAATTATGAAGGAACTTTCGTCAACGGCAGACCTCAGGGACAAGGAATATACGTATACTCCAAGGGCGATCGCTATGAAGGACAGTTTCGTAACGGCGTGCCCAACGGTCAAGGCACATTCCTGTTCGCCAACGATGACCGCATGGTAGGAGAGTTCCGCAACGGTCTGATCGTTAGGGGAGAAGCTATTTTTGCCACGGGCGATCGCTACAGAGGAACATTTGAAATTGTTCAACAAGTAGGTGGCAGCGCTCCAAGCAGTCAGCCACACGGTCAAGGGCAATTTATCTTTGCCACGGGCGATCGCTACGCCGGACAATTTTTCGCAGGAAACCCATTTGGTCGCGGAGTGTTTACTCGATCGGACGGCACTCGCTGCGACGGTCAGTTTTTCAACGAAAAGCTAGACGGTAAAGGTAGTTGCAGTTTCCCCAACGGCGTTCGCTACGAAGGCGAATTTCGTAAGGGATTGCCTCACGGTAGAGGCGTAATTACAGATGCTAAAGGTAGACGCTTTTCTGGAGAGTTTCGGGCAGGCAAGCGCGTTCAACCTTGAATCTCGCTGCTAAAATTTGCGATCGGACATTAGTGGAGGCCTTTTGACATGACGACAAATGCTGCTTCTAGTTCTGGGCACGCCAGCCAAATTCCTTTTGACTTTGCCCCGCAGCAGACTCAAGATGCTGACTTATTAAGACAGCTAGATTTTGTTCCGGGTTTGAAGGAAATCTTGACTTTGCGCCAAGTTCATGCTTTGGAACACGCTACGGTTTGGGTACTCAGCCAATCTGGCGGTACGCCGACAGCAAGAGCAGATAATCAGTTATTGGGCGGAATGTCCACTGACCAAGGATTTTATCTGTACGGCCGCGTTAACATTGCACAGTTGCGTCATGCAGTGCAATTAGCTTTGCAGCGGATTGCCAGCGGAGAGTGGGATTTAGCCGTACATCCCCGCTGTGGCACCAACTTGTCGGTGGCAATGCTACTGACTGCTGGACTTGCTGTCGGCATCAATTTAGCTCTACCGAAGGGGCCCATTCTGCAACTTTTGGGTTTGGGTGCGGCGGCGGCGACAGCAGCTCAGTTAGCTCCCGATGTGGGAGCTCTGGCTCAGCGCTACGTCACAACTGCTATTCCGTTTAATTTGAGTATTGTTGATATTTCTGTCAGTCAGGACTTCTGGGGACGGGAAGCTCATTTTGTGCGCGTGCGTTGGGTTGAATAGCTGCGACGGCAAGGGAGACGGGGAGAGAGGGGCAAATCTTCATTTTTCCTTTTTCATTCTTCCTTTTTGAGTCCAGGATGCCAGTGTCACAATAAAGGATTTTTTGGGTACGTTGTTGGGAAAAGAGCGCTCTTTTCCCAACAACGTACCTTTTTTAAGGTGCCATCTGCCTTTTTCATTCTGCCTTTTTCATTCTTCCTTCTGCCATATTATTTGTATTATAGCTTTTCTTATATAGATTAGGTACGTTGTTGGGCTTGGGCCCTCTTAGTTTATTAAGTGGTTGTAGGAGCTGTCAGTCATACCTCATCTTTTTGAGAAAGGCTATATAGCTTTTCTCAAAAAGATGAGAGATAATTCGTAAATGCAGTTTTTAGCAGCATAACTTGCTATGTAATAAATCTAAGAAGGGCTGAAGCCCAACAACGTACCTACTTGTTATAAATCTAAGAAGGGCTGAAGCCCAACAACGTACCTCATTTTTATAAAAACGGATTTATATATCAGAATCGGTATCATAAAAACGATACTATTCAAACGTCAATTCTGGTTAAGCATTAACTTAATTTAATTCACTAACTGGCACTACACAATGAGAAATATATTTTTTGGTAGCTCGATAAATTTCTATTATATTCAGTTTCCATCTTCACAATCAAGGCGTCAGCTATGAAAAGCTCGGATTGACTTCTGAGGCGACTTGCCAGAAGAGAGCAGCATCAGGTAAAATTGCTTGTTAGAATTTTTAGATCAAAAGTCAATCAAAAAAATGTGCAAACTAGCGATCGACAAAACCAGTCTAGCAAGCCTGCTGGCAGTCACATTAGCCCTAGCAGGCAACAGCTTTTTACCTTTGGGTCACAATGCGAGTTTTGCGAGGGAAATTGCCCAAGCTAACGAACCAGAAAGAGTTCCCGACGGCAAGATGGTTCCCGTTAATGGCAAAGCTAATGTGAGATTAACGAATAAAACCAGCGATCGACTATTTTATCAAGTAGTTGGACAAACTAACCGCCGCACCTTAGCCGAAAATTCAACAGTCGCGCTGCAAGCATTGACACTACCTGCATCCATTGTATTTAGGCGACAAGACGGCGCATTATTGAAAGCGAGTTTAAAACCCGTTGGTGAAGGCACAGTAGAAGTAAGATTAGACGAGACAAATGATTTAGGTTTGGATAAAAGATCTTTAAGCATTCGGAATGATGGTGCACTGTTTCTCCGATAACACGGCGGTTGAAAGCGCCCGATCTTCTTATCCCAAGCATATTGATATAAAATCAATTTGGCGATCGCCCTGGCAACTCGAACTCACCTTCAATACACATCCGAGTCCCTATGTCAATCAAAAAAATTCTTTCCATAGCGCTGTTAATTTTCATCCCCATTTCCATCGCCGCCGAATATTTGCACTGGGGGTCTCTGGTAGTTTTCATCACATCCGCCCTAGGCATTATACCTCTGGCGATTTGGTTGAGCACAGCAACAGAAGAAGTGGCGATCGTCACAGGGCCCTCCATCGGCGGCTTATTAAATGCAGTCTTCGGGAATGCTACGGAATTAATTATTGCCATAGTAGCCCTGAAAGCCGGCTTGATTGACATCGTGAAAGCCAGCATCACCGGCACAATTATCAGCAACTTGCTCTTGGTGATGGGATTTTCCATGCTGCTAGGGGGAATCCGCTACAAAGAACAGGAATTCAAGCCAATTATCGCGCGGGTGAACGGTTCCACCATGACTCTAGCAGTGATTGCGATTCTGCTGCCGACGATGGTAATTTACACGTCGAATGGAGTGGAACCCGCAGCCATTCAGAATCTTTCGTTAATAACTGCGATCGTCCTAATTGCAGTTTACGCACTAACGCTGCTATTTTCCTTAAAAACTCACAGCTATCTTTACGAAGTCGGCATACTAGAGTTAGAAGATTCTGAAAATACCGATGAATCAACTGCACACAAACCGAATTTGTGGCTGTGGATAGGAGTGCTAGTCGCCTCAACAGTTGCAGTTGCTTTTGAATCAGAAATTTTTGTGGGCGTTGTCGAAGAAACTACCAAAGGATTGGGATTAACACCACTGTTTACAGGTGTAATTTTGTTGCCGATTGTGGGCGGTGCGGCGGAATACGTAACGGCGGTGGGAGTGGCGATGAAAAATAATATGGATTTGTCAGTTTCCGTGGCGATGGGTTCGAGTTTGCTAGTTGCTTTGCTGGTAGCGCCGGTGTTGGTGATTATCGGTATCGTGATTCATCAGCCGATGGATTTAAACTTTAATCCGTTTGAAGTGGTTGCAGTTGCCATTGCGGTGACAATCGCTAATCTAATTAGTCTTGACGGGCGATCGAATTGGCTGGAAGGAGTGCTACTTTTAGCAACATATATTGTGTTAGCTGCGGCATTTTACTTTCACCCTGTTACTTGAAGCAACTGTCAGATCAAATAAAGGTATGTTGTTGCGCTTCAGCGCTCTTAATATTAAGAGCGTGGCTCTCCTGAGTCTGTGGTGATAAACAAACCGCATATCCTTGACGAAGAGAGCATCACAGAATCGCGAACAGTTGTGTCTGATACCGTATCCACCATAAACCCAGGAGAGCCAAGAGCGCTGAAGCGCAACAACATACCTAAAATTACGGACAGCGACACTCTTGAACAGTAACACACTCTATTCTGCAACTTTTTCCTTTGCGCCTCCTCTCGCGACAATCAGCATCATCCTGACATTGTGAAGTGACTTTGTTCTCACAAACTTGCTGACGTGGAAAAGTACCTAAATTTTGTACAGAAACTTGAGCGGTAAGCGCACCCTGTTCTATAATTTGGTTATTTTCTTTGATTTCATAGGCAAATTTATTTTCGCCCTCTAAAACCGAAAAAGTTCTTGTTTTGTGACTGTTTGCTAACTTAAATCCAAAACTTTCGGAAAACTCACCTTTGTCATAACTTCTATCTGTGTAAGGATAGGGGTCAGTTTCCATGCCATCGGTCACATTTTTAATCAGCACTCTTCTGTTAGGGCCGGGGGGAGTCTTGCTGGAAACAAATCGAGCGCTTTGCGAATCAGGGGAGATGCCACTTCCGGGACACTGACCTACATATTCAACGCGCTTGAATTGAATCATGTTAATATTAAAACTGTTTTCGTTCTTTACCCGAAATTGTGCTTCGCTAGTCTGCTGGGCGCTGACTGTGAAAGCTGCTAGTGTGACTAAAATTGCACCAATCAAAAAAGCTAGGAATTTGATTGGTCGCTTCCCCGTAAAATATCTGGCGCGTTTCATCTCTTTATACCTCCAATATGAAAAAAGTGCATTTTATTTGAATGTAAGTTTAACTAGAAAGCTTAACTGTTGTCAAGATCGATAAAATAGGTTTGTAGTGAGGACTTTAGTCCTTCCTGGTTAGTCTCTCCACCAATGAATGAAGTATTCATGGTGCAGGTTTGTAGTGAGGACTTTAGTCCTTCCTGGTTAGTCTCTCCACCAATGAATGAAGTATTCATGGTGCAGGTTTGTAGTTGCTAGATGATTAATTAATTAAATCACCATAGCTGACGCACCCTACTTTAAAATGTTACTCGATCGCGCCATTTGTCTATAGCCTTGTTTCCTACTCCTGGCAATCTTTCGACATCCTCCCAAGACTCAAAAGGCTGCTTTTCCCGCGCTGCAATAATTTTCTCGGCTAACTTCTGGCCAACCCCTGGCAAAGTTTCTAGTTCTTCTTGAGTCGCGCTATTCAAATTAATTAAGTTTTTATCACCACTTTGCGGTTGAGGATTCGTAGATTTTGATGTTGCTTGGACTGATTTACACTCTTTTTGCTTAGCGTCAATTTTCTGTTTGATTCGGGCGGGAATTCCTAAGATTGCACCTTTGTAAAGCCGATCGAACTCCCGCTCAAAATGGGCCCCAACCGTCGGGCTGTCGATCGCCAATAACGTCTCATCATTCCCGTGATTTGCAGCCTCACTCCAGTTGTGAGAGCCTGTCAGCACGGTATTTCCGTCGATAACGCCGAATTTGTGGTGCAGGCGATCGCCCATTGGTAACAGCGGCACTCCCACTGTAGTCAGCGGCTTTTTCCACGGGCGATTGTCCGCTTCTAAGCCGCCGCAATCCTGCATGAAAGTCGCCCCCATCATGTCTAAACCTTCGCTGTAAGGGCGATAAATGAAATTTGAGTCAATCAAAGCTCGCACCGCTACACCGCGCCTAGATTCAAGTTCCAGAGTGTTTGACAACCGCTGCGCCGAAAATACAAAGAGTGCCAAATTAACAGATTTTTTCGCCTTTGCTAAAGTGCGATTTATCAAACTGTTAACGCTTTGTTCCCAAGGCAAAGTCGCACTTGTTGGTGAAAATTGCACCGCCACAGTTGCATTACCAATTCTCACTTTTTGCACTTGACGAAACGGCTTTTTGATGCCAAACTTGCTATCCGGTTTACCACCGGGCCCGTCGCCCCACATGATGTTAAATTCTTGAGTAAAGATTTGCGCTAATTGAGGGCTGTCAATTTTTAGCAGATTGTTGGCATTGCCGCGACTTGCTGCTGTTTTGAAATCGCCGTGGATATCGCTGGTGGTAAAATTCGCCGAAGTTACGATGACTGTTTTGCCGTCAATTACTGCAAATTTGTGGTGCATCAAACCGCTGCCTTTACTTCCGTCAGCAGTATCGTCAATGACAGGAATCCCCGCATCCTGGATAATTACCAAAGCATCATTTTGCTTGATTTCCTCGGCACTCAATTTACCGTCTTTATTGGTATCGGCTAGTTGCAGAAATTCGCTGTAGCGATCGCGCTCTCGTTCTGGTAACTTTGCCAACTCCTGGGCTGTATAATCGCTCCAAGGGCGATTGTACAGATGTTCGACAATTAATCTGACTTTAATTCCAGCGCGCGCGCGATCGGCCAACCTTCGTGCAATACCGGGCAAGCGAAACTCCTGAACCGCTATATCTACCGTCGATTCAGCACTTGCTACTGCCTCGGCGATTAACTTTTCTAAATCGTCTCCAGGTCTAGTTTGCGGGCGGTAAGGCTCTGTATAACTCGAAGTGAGCGACTGATTGAAGTATACTTGCAACAAGGGGTCTTGAGGCAGCGGAGCGAGAGTGGGAGGTAAATTCTGCACGTCCTGCTTTGCTTGTCCGCAAGCCGCTAGGGCGATCGCCAGCAATCCAACACAACACAAACCTGGTAAATTATAATAAAGTACATTCACAAAATTTAAAATTTTATTGAGGTCATCAGTCTATTCAGAGTGGAAAGATATTGGATCGAGGAAAGTTAAAACTATTAAATTTATGACAGGGAATAGATTTTGCGTCTTGTAGAACTGCCTCGATGCCGGAAGCATCACTGGTAGGGTAGCAGCATTCAGGGGCGTGGGTCAAACCCGATACTGATGCTTTATGGCTAAAAGAAAAACAATTTTTGATTGTGGTCACAGGGGATATGGTAAAGCGTGCCATCGGTGTACGCAAGAGTTGATAGCGCAACAGCAATCAGTTGAACTGCTGGCCGAAAAACAGACCCAAAAACAAGAGAGGGAAGCATCATTTGCTAGAGATGCGATCGATCTCAGAGGTCTACCCGACCATGTAGTTACTAAAGCTCGCGCTATTATAGCAGCTTTGGGGGAAAATAAGAATTACAGAGATTTCGGCGGCAAACGCCTGCGTCACAACCGCTGGATTGTGAGTATTCCTGTAACCCGCAACTACAGAATGCTTTGTGAAGATTGCGGCACTTTCTTAATTCCCCAAAAAGTCTTGTCCCATGAAGACTACAATGTCTGCAAACCTGGGAGTCATTAGACAGTTGACAGTTGATAGTTGACAGTTGACAGTGGGGAGTTGACAGTTGACAGCGGGGAGTTGACAGTTGGGAGTTAGCAGTTGGGAGTTAGCAATTGTTATCAGTCATAATTTAAGAATTATGAGTCATGAGTCAATAATCATTTATGCCTTTAGGATAAGTGCTTTATTCATTAGGTAGTCAATCATTCATTATTAGTTCGTCATTTAATTAAAGCAATGCAAATTTACCTCGACTATAGCGCTACAACGCCGACACGCCCAGAAGCAATTGATGCTATGCAAAAAGCTCTGACTCAATACTGGGGAAATCCTTCTAGTTTGCACGAGTGGGGACAAAGGGCGGCGACTGCTTTAGAATTAGCCAGAATGCAGGTTGCTGGGCTGATTAACGCGCTACCGGAATCGATGATTTTTACTTCGGGCGGCACTGAAGCGGATAATTTAGCAATTATGGGAGTTGCGCGTCTTTATACAAAACCGCAGCATATCATTATTTCCAGTGTTGAGCATTCCGCAGTATCAGAACCAGTGCGACAACTCGAAGAATTGGGATGGGAAGTAACTCGATTACCAGTCGATAAACATGGGCGAATTCATCCTTTGGATTTGCAAGAATCACTGCGATCGCACACAGTGCTAATTTCCATCATCTACGGACAAAGCGAAGTTGGTACACTGCAACCCATAGAAGCATTATCGCAAATTGCGCGCGATCGCAATATCCTGTTCCATACCGATGCAGTTCAAGTTGCCGGTAAATTGCCGATTGACGTGCAAAAACTGCCCGTAGACTTGCTTTCGCTTTCCAGTCACAAACTTTACGGGCCGCAAGGTGCAGGGGCGCTGTACGTGCGTCCAGGACTAGAATTGGTGCCAATGTTCGGCGGGGGAGGACAAGAGTTGAAACTGCGTTCAGGGACGCAAGCACTGCCCGCTATCGTCGGTTTTGGAGTGGCGGCGGAGTTGGCTGTGCAGGAAATGGATGTGGAAACGCCGAGGTTGATTGGATTGCGCGATCGACTTTTTGACAAATTAGCTGACATACCCAGTTTAGTCCCGACGGGCGATCGATATTACCGACTGCCGCACCACACCAGTTTTTGCATTGTCTCCCCATCCTGTCGCCCTTACCAAAAGAGAGACACAGAGAGAATCACAGGCAAAACTCTCGTGAGACAGCTAAATTTAGCCGGAATTGGCATTAGTTCCGGTGCGGCTTGTAGCAGTGGTAAACTCACGCCTAGTCCGATATTATTGGCAATGGGATATGACGAAAGCGGTGCGGTTGGTGGAATTCGCTTGACACTGGGACGCGAAACAACTGAAGCTGATATTGATTGGACGGTAATTGCGATCGCACAAATTTTAGATAGATTAATGCCCAAGGTAGCATTGTGCAGGAATTAGAAAACTGGGCGGTGGAATATTGGGTGCTTGGAAATCGGGCGGTTGGAAATCGGGCGGTTGGAAACCGGGCGGTTGGAAATCGGGCGGTTGGAAACCCGGCGGTTGGAAACCCGGCGGTTGGAAACCGCGTCTACACAGACAAAACCCGCCTCCGCGGGTTGAAGAAAAGGCGGTGAAATTA